>NZ_JBQEQE010000002.1:26226-78168 GCF_052046095.1 Pseudomonas sp. 22072 | reverse complement strand
GCATTCGCGAGCAAGCCCGCTCCCACATTGGGTTTCATTAGGTCCTCGGTAATGGCGTAACGCTAGCATTTACTGGCCCCTGCAAATCATTCCTTTGGCTGATTTGGCTGAAACATAAGCGCTCTACAGTGCAGGTCTTCAAGCCAAGACCGTGCAGTCATTAAAGGGATTCTTATGTTGCAGACCCGTGTTATCCCGCCCGCCGAAGGTGCGTACCAATACCCGCTGTTGATCAAGCGTCTGCTGATGTCCGGGACTCGCTACGAGAAAACCCGGGAAATTATCTATCGCGACAAGCTGCGCTACAGCTACCCGACGCTGATCGAGCGCGTCGCTCGCCTGGCCAATGTGCTGACCGAAGCCGGGGTCAAGGCCGGTGACACGGTGGCGGTGATGGACTGGGACAGCCACCGTTACCTGGAGTGTATGTTCGCCATCCCGATGATCGGCGCGGTGATTCACACTATCAACGTGCGCCTGTCGCCAGAACAGATTCTGTACACCATGAACCACGCCGAAGACCGCTTTGTGCTGGTCAACAGTGAGTTCGTGGGGCTCTACCAGGCGATTGCCGGGCAGCTCACTACCGTCGACAAGACCTTATTGATTACCGATGGTGACACCCACACCGCCGAGCTACCCAACCTGGTAGGTGAGTACGAAACCCTGCTGGCCGCCGCCAGCCCCACCTACGACTTCGAAGATTTCGACGAAAACTCGGTCGCCACCACTTTCTATACCACCGGCACCACCGGCAACCCCAAGGGCGTGTACTTCACCCATCGGCAACTGGTGCTGCACACCATTGGCGTAGCGACCATCATGGGCAGCGTCGACAGCGTGCGGCTGCTGGGCACCAACGACGTGTACATGCCGATCACGCCGATGTTCCACGTACACGCCTGGGGCTTGCCGTATGTGGCGACCATGCTCGGGCTGAAACAGGTGTACCCCGGCCGCTACGACCCGGAATACCTGGTGGAACTGTGGCGCAAGGAGAAGGTGACGTTCTCCCACTGTGTGCCGACCATTCTGCAAATGGTGCTCAACGCCAAGGCTGCGCAGAACGTGGATTTCGGCGGTTGGAAAATCGTCATCGGCGGCAGCGCCCTGAACCGTTCGCTGTACGAAGCCGCCAAGGCCCGAGGCATTCAACTGACCGCTGCATATGGCATGTCCGAGACCGGGCCGCTGGTATCCTGCGCTCACCTCAATGATGAGTTGATGGCTGGCAGCGAAGATGAGCGCACCACCTACCGCATCAAGGCCGGTGTCCCGGGGCCGTTGGTCGAAGCGGCAATCATGGACACCGACGGTCGTTTCTTACCCGCCGATGGCGAAACCCAGGGCGAACTGGTGCTGCGCGCGCCGTGGCTGACCGAGGGTTACTACAACGAGCCGCACAAGGGCGCCGAGCTATGGGCCGGTGGCTGGCTGCACACCGGTGATGTGGCCACGCTGGATGCCTTCGGTGTGATTGATATCCGCGACCGCATCAAGGATGTGATCAAGACCGGCGGCGAATGGATCTCCTCCCTGGCCCTCGAAGATCTGGTCAGCCGTCACCCCGCCGTACGGGAAGTGGCGGTGGTAGGCATCGCCGATCCGCAATGGGGCGAGCGGCCCTTCGCCTTGTTGGTGGTGCGTGAAGGGCATGTGATCGATGCGCGAGAGCTCAAGGAACACCTCAAGCCTTTTGTCGAGCTGGGCCATTTGAGCAAGTGGGCGATCCCGAGCCAGATCGCCGTTGTTACTGAAATTCCCAAGACCAGTGTCGGCAAACTCGACAAGAAACGTATCCGTGTCGACATCATCGAATGGCAGGCCAACAACAGCACGTTCCTGTCCACGCTCTAAACCCTCTCGCCGCGCCCGTTCGGNCAATGCTCTATATCAAGCCTTTACTTGTGATTTGCCGAATTTCAGCCATCCTTCCCGCGTCGACCTTCGTCGGCGTGGCGAAAGGGTTGTGGCAGACAGGTTGGTGATGCAAATCACACTTTAGAGGGATCAAGCACTACCCCCCTCTGGCTATAGTCCCTTTCAGAGTTTTTCGCGGATGTTGCGCTTCGAGCCATGGAGGCTCGGTGGCGATGCGGCATTGGAATCGTTGTATCCCGGCCGTTACATCTGAAGAAAGGGCTCACTGCCATAACAATAAAATATGCACATGGAGTAGCGTCGATGACCTCAGTAAACCAGTTCTGGCGCCGGGCAAGACTGCCCCTGGCCGTCAGCCTCGCTTCTACGCTCGCCGGGCCGGCATTCGGCGTCAGTTTCAACATTGGTGAAATCGAAGGGAGCTTTGACTCGTCGCTTTCCGTGGGGGCGAGCTGGTCCACGGCCAAGCCCAATCGTGACCTGATCGGTGCCAACAACGGCGGCAAGGGCCTGTCCCAGACCTCCGATGACGGGCACTTGAACTTCAAGCGCGGCGAAACGTTCTCGAAGATCTTCAAGGGCATCCACGACCTGGAACTGAAGTACGGCGACACCGGTGTATTTGTGCGGGGCAAGTACTGGTACGACTTCGAACTCAAGGACGAAAGCCGTCCGTTCAAGGACATCAGCGACAACAACCGCAAGGAAGGCGCCAAGTCTTCGGGCGGGCAGATTCTCGATGCATTCGTCTACCACAACTACTCGATTGCCGATGCGCCGGGTTCCGTGCGTTTTGGTAAGCAGGTCGTGAGCTGGGGCGAAAGTACCTTCATCGGCGGCGGCATCAACTCCATCAACCCGATCGACGTGTCGGCGTTTCGTCGTCCGGGGGCCGAGATCAAGGAAGGCTTGATCCCGGTGAACATGTTCTACGTGTCCCAGTCGCTCACCGACAACCTGTCGGCCGAGGCGTTTTACCAACTGGAGTGGGACCAGACCGTGACCGATAACTGCGGCACGTTCTTCTCGCAGCCGGACGTGATCTCCGATGGTTGCAGCAACAACCTGCGGGTACTGAACAAGCGTTCCACCATTCCTGCTGCCGCCCTGCCAACTCTGGGTGCCTTGGGTGTGGACGTGAACAGCGAAGGCGTACTGGTGCGTCGTGGTCCGGACCGTGATGCACGCGACAGCGGCCAGTTCGGCGTCGCTATGCGCTACAACTTCGAACCGCTGGATACCGAATTCGGCGCGTACTTCATGAACTACCACAGCCGCGCGCCGATCTTCAGCGCGCAGGGCGCGCCATCGGCGGCCTACACGCGTCCGCTGGGGCCACTGGGGGCCTTGCGGCCGTTGATCGTGGCGGGTAGCTCGAACTACTTCGTCGAGTACCCGGAAGATATTCGCCTCTACGGCCTGAGCTTCTCCACCACCTTGCCTACCGGCACCGCCTGGAGCGGTGAGTTGAGCTACCGTCCGAATGCGCCGGTGCAGTTGAGCACCACTGACATTCTGTTCGCCGGCGTCACGCCGATCCCCGGCTTTGGCAATGCGTCCGTGCTCAAGGGCACGCCAGGCCAGGACCTGCACGGCTACAACCGCAAGGAAGTCACCCAGTTCCAGACCACTTTCACGCACTTCTTCGACCAGGTCATGGGCGCCAGCCGCCTCACCACCGTCGGTGAAATCGGCGTGACCCACGTGGGTGGCCTGGAAAGCAAATCCCAGGCTCGTTACGGCCGCGATCCGGTGTTCGGCCCAGGCACGCTGCCAGGTGGGTTCTGCAACGCCCTCAACAACTCCACCGCCAACGGCGCCGGCTTGCCCAACGCTGCTGGCCTGAACACCAATTGCAATAACGACGGCTATACCACCGCAACGTCATGGGGCTACCGCGCCCGTGCCATCTGGGAATACCCGGACGTGTTCGCAGGCGTGAACCTCAAGCCCAACGTGGCCTGGTCCCACGACGTCAAAGGTTACTCGCCAGGCCCTGGCGGCAACTTTGAAGAAGGTCGCAAGGCGGTCAGCCTGGGCCTGGATGCCGAATACCAGAACACCTACACCGCGAGCCTGGCGTACACCAACTTCTTTGGTGGCAAGTTCAGCACCGTGGATGACCGCGACTTTGTCGCCTTGAGCTTCGGCGCCAACTTCTAAGCACACTCTTTTCAAGTGGCATGTATTCAGGAAGACCAGAGCATGAAAATAACAAAAAGTCTGTTGCACGTGGGTGTGCTTGGGCTGTCGATCCTGGCGAGTAACGTCATGGCGGCAGTCTCGGCAGATGAAGCCGCCAAGCTCGGCACGACCCTGACCCCGATGGGCGCCGAGATGGCGGGTAACGCGGCCGGCACCATTCCTAAATGGTCGCCATTGCCGACCAATGCCGGCGCGGTGGACGCCCGTGGTTTCCTCGCCAACCCGTATGCCAGCGAGCAACCGCAGTTCACCATCACTGCGCAGAACGTCGAGCAGTACAAAGACAAGCTGGCCCCCGGGCAATACGCGATGTTCAAGCGTTACCCGGACAGCTTCAAGATGCCGGTGTACCCGACCCATCGCGGCGCCACCGTACCGGCCGAGGTGTTTGCCTCGATCAAGAAAAACGCCACCACCACCAACCTGGTGTCCGGCGGCAACGGCCTGGAAAACTTCGAAACCGCCGTCCCGTTCCCGATTCCCAAGAGCGGCGTCGAGGTTATCTGGAACCACATCACCCGTTATCGCGGCGGCAGCGTGACCCGCCTGGTCACCCAGGCCACCCCGCAAACCAACGGTTCCTACAGCCTGGTGTACTTCCGCGACCAGTTCGTGTTCCGCGACAAGATGAAGGACTTCGATCCGAAAAACCCAGGCAACGTGCTGTTCTACTTCAAGCAGCAAGTGACTGCGCCAGCGCGCCTGGCCGGTGGTGTACTGCTGGTGCACGAAACCCTCGACCAGGTCAAAGAGCCGCGTTCGGCCTGGGTCTACAATGCCGGGCAGCGCCGTGTGCGTCGGGCGCCGCAAGTGTCCTATGACGGGCCGGGTACTGCCGCCGATGGCCTGCGTACCTCCGACAACCTCGACATGTACAACGGTGCGCCGGACCGCTACGACTGGAAGCTGGAAGGCAAGAAAGAGATGTACATCGCCTCCAACAGCTACAAGGTCGACGATCCCAAGCTCAAGTATGCCGACATCATCAAGGCTGGCCACATCAACCAGGACCTGGCTCGCTACGAGCTGCGCCGGGTCTGGCACGTGGTCGCCACCTTGAAGGAAGGCCAGCGCCACATCTACGCCAAGCGTGACTTCTACATCGACGAAGACACCTGGCAAGCAGCGGTGATCGACCACTACGACGGTCGCGGCCAACTGTGGCGCGTTGCCGAAGCACATGCCGAGAACTACTACGACAAGCAAGTGCCGTGGTACGCCCTGGAAACCCTCTACGACCTGCAGTCCGGCCGCTACCTGGCCCTGGGCATGAAGAACGAAGAGAAGCAGGCCTATGACTTCGGCTTCACCGCCAGCACCAGCGACTTCACCCCAGCGGCCCTGCGTCAGGACGGTGTTCGCTAACTGATCGCTCCCACGCTCTGCGTGGGAGCGCTTCCCGTGACGCTCTGCGTCACGCCTCAAAAGTCGACGCGCAGCGTCGAAGTCTGTATTCCTACGCAGAGCGTGGGAACGATCATTCCTGGATGGGCGCGTTGTTTTTGAGCGCTTCGCGAGCAAGCTCGCTCCTACTTCTTTCCAGGAGGCTGGAAGGGATATTTCTTGTCGCAGTTCTTTTTCAGCCATTTGTTGCAAAGATCTACAATCCCGCCGCTTTTACCGCTAGTCTGCGGACATCTGCAATGCCGACAACAGCCTTCTACAAGAGCCCGGCGATGACTGATCTGTCCCGAACCCATGGGCCTGCCAGTGTGGTGATGCCGACCCTGGAAGGCCGCTTCTACCGGCCCCCGCTGCCTGACGGCTACGTGCTGCGCCCGCGCCTGTGCGAACGGCTGAATGCGGGCCTTGATGGGCGACTGTTGCTGGTCAGCGCGCCCGCGGGGTTTGGCAAGAGTTCGTTGGCGGTGGAGTTCTGCCAGGGCTTGCCTGCCCAGTGGCAAAGCCTGTGGTTGGGCCTGAGCCCTCGGGACAGCGACCCCGGCCGTTTCCTGGAGCGGCTGCTCGACGGCTTGCAACAGTATTTCCCGCAACTCGGCGCCCAATCCCTGGGGTTGCTGAAAATGCGCCAGCGTCACCAACCCTTTGCCTTCGAAGAATGGCTCGATGGCCTGCTCGACGAACTGGCCGTGCACCTGTCTGCACGTTCGCCGTTATTGCTGGTGCTGGATGACTATCACCTGGCCCAAGGCCCGGTGCTGGATCGCTGCCTGCAGTTTTTTCTCAATCATTTGCCTGATGGCCTGGTGGTGCTGGTCACCAGCCGGCAGCGTCCGGACTGGCACCTGGCACGCCTGCGCCTGTCGCGGCACCTGTTGGAACTGCATGAGCAAGACCTGCGCCTGACCCATGACGAGTCCCTGGCGGTGCTGGATGGACACGGCGATGCATTGCGCGGCGAGGCGTTGGAAAACCTGATCCGCCGTAGCGAGGGCTGGGTCGCCGGCCTGCGCTTCTGGCTGTTGGCGGCCTCCGAAGCCGGCAGTGAGAGCGCCTTGCCGCAAAGCCTGCACGGTGGCGAGGGTCTGATTCGCGATTACCTGCTCGAAGAAGTCATCGACTGCCTGCCTGCGGAGGTGCAAGCGTTCCTGTACGACACCGCACCTCAGGAGCGCTTTTGCAGCGAACTATGCGACGCCGTCCGCGAGGCCCATGACAGCGCAGAAATCCTGCGCTATTTGCAGGCTCATCAAGTGTTCCTGGTGCCGTTGGATGAGCAGGGCCATTGGTACCGCTACCACCACTTGTTCTCCGACCTGCTGCGCACCCGCCGCGAGAAAAGCGCCACCTTGCCGCCGGCCAGTTTGCACTTGCGCGCCTGTCGCTGGTTTAACGCCCAGGGCTTGATCGACGAGGCGGTGGAGCAGGCGCTGCGGGCCGGGCATCTGGATGTGGCGGCGAACCTAGTGCAGAACCTGTCCGAAGAGCAACTGCTGGCAGAGCAGAATGTGGGCATGCTGTTGCGTTGGAAGATGGATTTGCCCGACAGCCTGCTGATCAGCACGCCACGTTTGATCGTGCTGTATAGCTGGGCGTTGGGGCTGGCGTGCCAATTGGATGCGGCACAGGAGCTGTCCAGTTACCTCAGCCGCTTCCTGCCTGCCCCGTCGGCCACCGCGCAAAAATCCATGTTGGCCCAGTGGTTGGCGCTGAGCGGGATTATTGCCCGTGGGCGTGGGGACCGTGAGCTGACCCAGCGCTATTGCCAAGAGGCGTTGGAAAGCCTGCCGCAAAAGCGTTACGGCCAGCGCCTGATGTGCCTTTCGACCCTGTCCAACCTGGCGATCGTCGATGCCGACCTGTGGCGCGCCCGTGGCCTGAACCGCGAATCGTTGGAACTGGCGCAGCGCGTCGGTAACCCCTTGTTTGAAGCCTTGGCCCATTACGACCGGGCCCGGGTACTGCAGGCGCGGGGGGAGATCCTGCGTTCCCTGGATGAAGTCCGTCAGGGCCTGGAGCGCTTGCATGGGCTCGCCTCCCAACGCCTATATGCCGTGCGCGCGCGCCTGTCGCTGTACGAAGGCTACCTGCTGCTGGTGCGTTACCAGCCCGAGGCCGGCCTGGCGCGTTTGCGCGCCGGCCTGGCCGAGGCCCGTGCCTGCCGCGATATCAGCGTGCTGATCGGGCACTGCGTCATCGCCAGCTTCGAAGGGCGGCGTAGGGAGTTTGCCAATGCTTTTGCCGAACTGGCCGAGGCCGAGCGCTTGATGCACATCTGGGATGTGCCGCCGATCTATTACCTGGCGATGATCACCCTGATCAAATGCGAGTTGTGGCTGGCCCAGGGGCGCACTGACCTGGCCGACGCCTGGCTGGCCCGCCTGGGGCAGACCTACAACGGCGAGCACGCCGCGGCGGCCCCCGAGTTTCATCCGCACCTGCCGCAACATATCGAGCTGCAACAAGCTGCGCTCGATGCCACGCGCCATCAGCCCGACAGCGCGCTGCAACGCCTGGAAGCGTTGGCCCAACAGGCCCATGACAGTGGGCGCCAGATGATTGCCCTGATGGCGCTGGTCCAGCAGGTGCAGTTACTTCTGGATAATGGCCTGGAAGCCAAGGCCCGGCCGGTATTCGCCCGTGCCCTGGAAGCCGGTTCGGGCGGTGCGTTGCAGCCGTTTCAACGGTTGTTGGAGGGTTATCCGCAGTGGATACGCGATCAGTTGGGCAAGGATTCCCATGGGCTGCTCAATCAGAGCTTGCTGGAGTTGCTGCCCCAAGCCAGCGCAGTTGAAGCCACACCTCAACAGGAAACCCTCAGCACTCGAGAGCTGGCGGTGCTGCAACTGATTGCCCAAGGCTGTTCAAACCAGGAAATCAGCAACCAGCTGTTCATCTCCCTGCACACGGTGAAGACCCACGCCAGCCATATCAACAGCAAGCTCGGCGTGGAGCGTCGTACCCAGGCGGTGGCGCGGGCCAAGGCCATGGGGTTGTTGGCCTGAGCCCTGGGTTTATGGCGTGGTCGGGCAGCCTTTGAGTGAGGTGTCGACGGTCTGATTGATCAGCGCCGCGAAACGCTTGAGGTTGTTCTGATGCGCCACCACCAACTCGTCGATGCTCGGCCCGGCAGGTGATTGCAAGGTGGTGCGGCAGGTCAAGGCCGGGCGATCGCCATTGACTTGCCTCACGCGCCAGCGCACATCGAGCAATGCGTACTGCCCCGGTACCGAGTCAAACCGCTGCACGTCTACGCGCAAAGCCACGGCTTGCCGGGCATTGCTGTTGGCTAATTGATCCACCAAGGCGCTCCTCAGTTCATCGGCGAGGGTGGCGGCCCACCACTGGGTTTCAAGAATCGCCAGGCCGCTGTCGCCCTGGCGGATAACGATCTGCGCGCGGTCTACCTGAGGCGGCACGCTGATGCTCTCAATGCGCACACCGCCGGCCTCTGCTCGCGTACTCGGGCTCAAGTGCGCCGGGGTCAGGGTATGAAAAGCGATGGGTTCACTGCGGCAGGCACCGAGCAGCAGCAGGGTGCTCAGCAACGTGATCTTCAACGGCAATGTCATGGCGGCTCCAATGGTCATTTGCGGGGTGGCCCTTGCAGGTCCGTCGGTGCGGCGTTATCGGGGCGGCCGCGAATCAGCGACTCCGGATGCCGGCCCAGGTAATCCGAAAGCTCGCGCAGGGAGCGCGACATGCGCCCCAACTCGTCGAGGGTCTGGGTCAGTTGTTCACGCTGCGGCGAGTCTTCGGCCAAGGTTGAACTGGCCGATTGCAGGGTCTTGCTCACGTCGGCCAAGGTCGTCTGCACACCCGGCAGCGTCTTGGCGTTGAATTGCGCCAGGCCCTTGCGCAGTTCGACCAGGCTGGCGTCGAGGTTGCCGGCAATGCGCTCGACAGGCAGTTGGCTGATCTTGTTGACGATGCCTTCGAACTTCTCTTGCAGTTGTTCCAGGTTGCCCGGGATCGTGGGGATGCCCACGGGGCGCTGGTTCGGGTCGAACGCGACTTTCTCGGCCTTGGGGTAGAAGTCCAGGGCGATGTACAGCTGGCCGGTCAGCAAGTTACCGCTGCGGGCCTGGGCGCGCAGGCCGTTTTCGATGAAGGTGCCGATCAGGCGTACGCCGGCTGCCTCATCGTCAGGGTTATTGTTCATGGCCTTGAGCAACTTGGTGTGGGCCTCGCCGAGCAGTTGCGGGTAGATCACGATGCCGACATTGACCGGGAAAGTGCGTTTCTTCGCATCGAAATCCAGGTTGATCGATACAACCCTGCCGAACTCGACGCCGAGGAACTCCACCGGCGCGTCGACTTTCAGCCCACGCAGGGCCTGATCGAAGCGCAGGACCATGTATTGCCCCTTGCCGTTGGGCGGGGCGAGGGCGCTTTGCTGGTCTTCGAACAAGTCAAAGCTGCGACTTTCTTCGGCCGGTTTGTCATTGGGGTTGTAGGGCGGCGCCTGGAAGGCGATCCCGCCCATCAACATGGAGGACAAGGATTCGGTTTTCAGCGCGAAGCCATTGGCACCGACGCTCAAGTCGACGCCGCTGGCATTCCAGAAACGCGTGTTCTCAGTGATGTACACATCATTGGGCGCATGCACGAAGATTTCGACATTCACGCCCTTGCCCTCGTTGTCCAGCTCATAGGCCACTACCTGGCCCACCGGGATCTTGCGGTAATAGACGGGGGAGCCGATATCCAGGGAGCCCAAGGCCTGGGTGTGCAGGGTGAAGCGCTTGCCCGGCTCGCCGTAGGTGATGGGCGGCGGGTTTTCCAAGCCGGTGAAGTGTTTGGCGCGAGTCTCGGACTGGCCAATGTCTGCGCCGATGTAGTCGCCGGACAACAACGTGTCGATGCCCGACACGCCGCCTGCGCCGATGCGCGGGCGCACCACCCAGAATTTTGAATCTTCGCGGGTGAAACTTTCGGCCTGTTTGACCAGCTCGACGGTGGCATTGACGCTTTTCTGGTCATCACTCAGGGCCACGGCGGTTACCTGGCCGATCACCACGTTGCGGTATTTGACCTCGGTTTTGTTGGCAACCAGCCCGCTGCCGGTCTTGAAGTTGAGGACGATGGTCGGCCCTTGTTGCATGACGCTGTGAATCACCAGCGAGATCCCCACCAGTACGGCGACAATCGGCACGATCCAGACCAGCGAGACACTGAAACGACGCGTCTTGATCACGGGTTGCCCCGCAGGGGTGTCAGCCTTGGATGAGCTCATCCGAGGTCTCCTCGTTATGTGGATTTTCCCAGATTAGCCGGGGATCAAAACTCATGGCCGCCAGCATCGTAAACACGACCACCAGGCCAAAAAACAGAATGCCCAGGCGCGGTTCGATCGTGCCTAGGGCTTGAAACTTCACCAGCGCGGCCACCAGGGCAACCACGATGACATCGAGCATCGACCAGTAGCCGATCAGTTCGATAAACCGAAACAGCTTTGAACGCTCCTTGCGCGCCCACTGGCTATTACGCTGCACGGTGACCAGCAGCAGCCCCAGCGACAGGAACTTGATACCCGGCACGGCAATGCTGGCGATGAAAATGATCAGCGCAATGTCCCAGGCGCCATGCTGCCAGAACTCCAGCACGCCACTCATGATGGTGCTGTCTGCGCCCGAGCCGAGCATGGTGGTGTTCATCACCGGCAGTAAGTTGGCCGGGACATAAAAGGCGAGGGCGGTGAGCATGTAGGCCCAGGTTCGGGTCAGGGACTGCACCTTGCGCCGATGCAGTGCGGCGCCACAGCGATCGCACTCGGTGGGCTCACGGCGCATGTCGCAGGGCTGGCCGCAGGTATGGCACAGGCACAGGTTCAGCTCGCGGGCGGTGGGTGGTGAATTCATACGGTGTCCCACAGGTCGCGTACATCGCGCCCGGCAATGCGGATCAGCAACAGGCTCAGGGCGGCCAAGGCGAACAGGCCGGTGCCAGGGATCACATCCAGCATGCCGGCCAGCTTGAAGACCGCGACCATCGCGCCCAGCAGGCACACCTCCAGCATGCTCCAGGGCCGGAGTGCTTCGAGCCAGCGCATGCACAGCTTGAATGCCGGCGAGCGCTTGCCGGCCAACGCGAAACTCAGCACCCAGATCAGCAACAGCAGCTGAAACACCGGCGCGATAATGATGGAAATCGCCGCGACCAAAGCAATGAACGTAATCGGCCCCAGGCTCAATGCAACGACTGAATCCCAGAGCGTCGCGCTGTTTTTCAAGCCCTGCAGGCTGATGCTCATCACCGGATAAAAGTTCGCAAAGGTCCACAGCACTGCGGCGGTCACCGTCAGGGCGAGGCGTTGCTGCACCGACAGGCCGTTATAGCGCTGCAGCACGCCAGAACAACGCACACACAGGGCTTTTTGATGTTTGGCGAGCGTGACTTTCTCGTACACGCAGTCGCAGTGTTCGCAGATGATCTGTTGATTCGCCATGGGTGTTGCTCCAAATGCGACTGACTGCAGCAGGGGATTTCAATGGCGCTTGCGTAGCTTAGCAGCGGATGGACCGCGTAATCGACTCCTTCCAGAGCAGGGCCAAGCTACACCATACTGCACTTGGAACGCGCCAGAGAGCTTGCAGGACACCCATGACTATTGAAAAACAACCGTTGATTCGCGAAACCTTTCCCGTCGGCCCGTTGCAGTGCAACTGCACCATCATTGGCGACCCGATCACTAAAAAAGCCATCGTGGTCGACCCCGGTGGCAATCACGAGTTGATCCTGGCGCGCCTTGATGCGCTGGGACTGAAGGTGGTGAGCATTATCCACACCCATGCTCACCTCGATCATTTCCTCGCCTCCGGCCAATTGAAAGAAAAGACCGGCGCCACGCTGCATCTGCACAAAGATGATCAATTTCTATGGGACAACCTGGAAATGCAATGCCAGATGTTTCGCGTGCCCTACGTCCCGGTACCGTCGCCGGATCGCTGGCTGGAGCATGACGAAGAACTGGCCTGCGGCTGTGGCGTAGCCTTGCACACCCCAGGGCATACGCCGGGCTCGATGAGTTTCTGGTTCGCCGACGCCAAGCTGTTGATCGCCGGCGATACCTTGTTTCGTCGCGGCGTAGGGCGCACGGACTTATGGGGCGGCGACCAGGCGACGATCGTGCGGTCGATCAAGCAGCGCTTGTATACGCTGGACGAGGGCGCGACGGTGGTCACTGGGCATGGGCCGGATACGTTGCTGGGCGATGAGATGCGGGAGAATCCTTTCGTGCGTGCGTGATGGGTTGTCGGCTCTGATACAAACCGGTACAGACACACAGACACAGGCCCGAGCCAAAGACAGCTATGCTTTACGCTCCCCTCCACGGAATTTTTGCCGTTTGTCGCGTTCCAAACTCGGCACAGGTCCATTGCCAATGTCCTCTGCATCACAGAATGCAAAAGTAGGAGCTTCCTTCATGTTCACTCCGCGTCGTCTGCTTGTTGTCGCTACCGCCGTAGCCCTGTTGTCTGGCTGCGCCTCACCTAACCCTTATGACGGCAGCCAGGGACAGGCCAGCAATGGTTCCGAAAGCGGCATGAGCAAAACCGCCAAGTACGGCGGCCTCGGTGCGCTGGCTGGTGCATTGGCCGGTGCGGCCATCGACCATAACAACCGTGGCAAGGGCGCGCTGATTGGCGCAGTCGTTGCGGGTGCCGGTGCGGCGGGCTATGGCTACTACGCTGACCAGCAAGAGAAAAAGCTGCGTGAAAGCATGGCGAACACCGGGGTCGAGGTGCAGCGCCAGGGTGACCAGATCAAGCTGATCATGCCGGGCAACATTACCTTCGCCACCAACTCGGACGCGATCTCCAGCAGCTTCTACCAGCCGCTGAACAACCTGGCCAACTCTCTCAAGCAGTTCAACCAGAACACCATCCAGATCGTTGGCTACACCGACAGCACCGGTAGCCGCCAACTGAATATGGACCTGTCCCAGCGCCGTGCGCAGAGCGTGGCCAACTACCTGACCTCCCAAGGCGTCAATGGTGCCAACCTGAGCGCACGCGGTGCCGGTCCGGATAACCCGATTGCCAGCAACGCCGACGTGAATGGCCGTGCGCAGAACCGTCGCGTCGAAGTCAACCTCGGCCCGATCCCTGGCCAGCAATACGGCCAGCCTGGTCAGCAGCAGGCGCCACAGCAGAACAACCAGTTCCAGGGCAATCCGTACCAGCAATACCAGTAAACCCTGGGCACTAAAAAGGGCGCCGTGCAGTCAATGCACGGCGCCCTTTTTTGATCGTTCCCACGCTCTGCCTGGGAATGCCCGCTCGGACGCTCCGCGTCCCACTGATGGCGCAAAAGTCGAGGCTTGTGGGGTGACGCGGAGCGTCACGGGATGCGTTCCCACGCAGAGCGTGGGAACGATCAGGCAGCTTCGATCTACATCAGTCGATGTATTCAAATACCTTGACGATCTTCTGTACGCCCGACACACCTTGCACCAGGTTGGCGGCGCGGGTGGCTTCTGCCTGGGTCAGCAGGCCCATCATGTAGACGATGCCGTTATCGGTGACGATCTTGATTCGCGAGCCTGGCACTGCACTGTCGGTCAGCATCTGGGCCTTGATCTTGGTGGTCAGCAAGGCATCGTTGCTGATGGCCAGCAGAGTGATCGGGTCCATGACCTGCAGTTCGTTGTGGACCTTCTTGACGCGTTGCACGCCGGCAGCGGCTTGCTCGGCCTGGGCCTTGAGATCGGCGCGGGGTGTTTGGCCTGCCAGCAGGACCACGCCGTTGAAGCTGGTCACCACGATGCGCGAGGCACCGTTGCCCAGGTCGGTAGCAGCCTTGGCGACGTTGACCTTAACCTTGGTTTCGATCAGCGAATCATCAATGGTGCTGCCGAAGGTGCGCGTGCCCCGGTCGTCCTGAATAGGGGTGTCCCGTGTAGCGGTGATAGCCGAGCTGCAGCCGCTGATGGCGACGCACAGCGTAATGGCCAAAAGACTGAGGCGATTAACGGTCATTCTTCACTCCCGAACAGTTGGCTGTCGATCAGATCGCACAGGCAGTGGATCGCCAGCAGATGAACTTCTTGGATACGTGCAGTGACATTGGCCGGGACGCGAATCTCCACGTCCTCTGGCAGCAGCAGCGAAGCCATGCCGCCGCCGTCGCGACCGGTCAAGGCTACGACAATCATTTCGCGATCATGTGCGGCCTGGATCGCTTGAATAATATTTGCCGAGTTGCCGCTGGTGGAAATCGCCAGCAATACATCGCCCGGTTGGCCGAGGGCGCGGATTTGCTTGGAGAAGATTTCGTTGTAGCTGTAGTCGTTGGCAATCGAGGTGATCGTCGACGAGTCGGTGGTCAAGGCAATAGCCGGCAGGCTCGGGCGCTCACGTTCGAAACGGTTGAGCAGCTCGGAGGAAAAATGCTGGGCATCGCCAGCCGAACCGCCATTGCCGCACGAAAGCATTTTGCCTTCGTTGAGCAAGGCATTGACCATCACCTGGCTGGCTTGCTCGATGTGCGGTGCAAGTACGTCCATCGCCTGTTGCTTGGTGTCGATGCTGGCCTGGAAAAGCTGGCGAATTCGGGATTGCATGTCCATCTGTGTGACCTTAAGTAGCGCGGCTGTTTGGCACAGGTAATGTGCAGCCCGCAAAGCAAAGAGCAAAAATGAGTGGTGAAGGTGCCCGGCGAATCAGCTGTCGAAGGCATTTTTGAGCCAGGTCAGATCAGCTGTGCCTGACGGGGTGCTTTCCATGGCAACCACATCGAAACGGCAGGGGCAGTCAGCCCAGCGATGCTCTTTTTGCAGAAAAAACTGCGCAGCGAGTATCAGCTTTTGACGCTTGCGCCCGTCGATACTGGCGAGCGCGCCACCCCATTGTGCGTGTTTTCTGTAGCGGACTTCGACGAATACTACTGTATCGCCGTCAAGCATGACCAGATCAAGCTCGCCGCGTTTACATAACCAGTTCTGCGCCAGAAGGCGCAGACCCTGTTGTTGCAGGTAATCGAGCGCATGCAGTTCGGCATCCTTGCCGCTTTGTGCGCTGGACCGCTGGGGCATCAGCGTGGGGTATCGGGCAGGCGCTGTATTTCGCCGCCGACGAACTTCGCCCACGGCATCTGGCGGTCCACGCGCTGGTTGGCGCTGATGCCCAGGTTGCCCGAGAGGCCGTCGACACGGGTGTCAGGCAGTGCCTTGAGCTGGCCCAGGCGTGGTGCCAGGCGGTAGGCATCGACGCCCATTGCGTAGAGGCGGCCCAGGCTGCCATTGGCTTGCGGCCATTGCGCCGCAACCTGGTTGCGCAGTGGGTCGGTGGTGTTGAGCAACCAGGGGGTTTCGCAGAACATCACGTTGGTCATGTCCAGGTACTGGTTACGGTCACCGCTGGCACTGAACACGTGGGAGGTTGCGTACACCGGCACATCGCCGGCGTATTGGAAGTTCAGGGTCGGCTTGATCTGCTGGGCCAGTTGTGGCGTGACAGCCAGGAAGATGAACTCGATGTCCTGGCGACGCGAAGGCTGGGCGGCTACGTCGGTGCCTACTGTGCTTTGCAGGCTCTTGGCGCGGCCTTCGCTCTTGCGCAGTTGGAACAGATCGGCGATCTGCTGGGCCAGGGCAACAGGCTGATCGACATATTCAACGCCCATGACAGTGCCGCCATTGGCTTCCCAATCCTGGCGGAACGCTTTGTAGACGCGCTCGCCCCATTCGCCACGGGGCACCATGGCGGCGGCACGGTGCAGGCCGTCGGCACGTGCACGGCGCGACACTTCGCGGGCTTCGTCTTCAGCGGCCAGGCCGAACTGGAACAACTGCGCCGGGCCTTGATCGGTCTCGCTGTAGTTCAGGGCGAGGGTGGTGATCGGCAGCTGCGGGCGTGCGCTGAGTTGCTTGACCAGCGGTTTTTCCAGCGGGCCGACCACCAGTTGCACGCCGGCGGCCTGGGCCTTGGCGTAGAAGTCGTCGAGGGAGCCCAGGCGCGAGCTGTCATAGAACTCGATGACCGGTGGCTTCTGCCCGGCTTGTTCAGCCTGGTAGTGAGCCGCCATGAAGCCTTCGCGCAGCGCTTTGCCCACAGCCGCCAGCGGCCCTTCCTGCGGCAGCAGCAGGGCGATCTTGTTCAGGGGCTGGCTGGCCAGTTCCTTGAGCTTGGTCAGCGGCGCTGGCAGTTGCACTGCAGCCGGGTGGCCCGGGTTCTGTGCGCGCCAGGTGTCGATGGCGGCTTGTTGTTGCTCCAGCGTACCGGCGCCCTTGACCGCCTGGGCCAGGGTGATCCAGCCATCGAGTGTCGGGTTGCCAGTGGCTTGCAGCTGTTCGGCTGGCAACGCGGCAATCAATACCCAGATGGCCTCGTGGTTGCTGTTGGCAGCCTCACCTGTCAGCAGGGGCGCCATGGACACCCGCTCGCGAGCGGCGGCGAGGGTCTGCCCATCGGCTTCATAGGCACGTGCATGTACGGTACCGGTGCGGATCTGCTGGTCGGTCGGCAGTTCCTTCAGGCTTTGCAGGCTGGGGTGGTTCAGCGCTGCCAAAGCCGCCTTGGGCTGGTTGCGCCCCATGGCCAGTTCTGCGGCCAGGGTGCTGGCAAATACTTGCGCGGCTGGCTTCAGGGCGTCCAGGGGCACTTGCGCAAGGATCTGCGAGGAGCGGCCGGGGTTGTTCTGCTGGTAAGCCAGGTCCGCCGCGCTCAGGCGCAGCAACGCGGCTTTTTCTGGCGTCTTGGCGTTCGTCGCCTGTTCGAGCAGTTGCTCGATACTGGCATCGGGCGTGCGTGGCAGTTCGCCAAGACTGGAGGAGGGCGAACTGGCGCAAGCAGCCAGCAAGGCAGCGAGGCAGAGGGCGGAGAGCAGCCGCAGGCAAGCGATCATGTAAGTGTTCCTGATACCGATCAAATTAGCGTGGAAGTGTACCCAAGCACTGGCCCAGGCGCGATGTTCATGGCGTTAAACCGTGGATTTAGGTCGTGCAAATGTTGTGTTTAGCTAATGGTGGCTGAAACGGCATCGGCCGTGATGGCATATTTTCAAGGCGTCTACGCGCTACAATGTGGCTTTTGCCAACCATCGAGGTGTGCGCTTTGACTGCTCCAGGTCTTTTGAATTCCACTGCTGGCTCGCTTTTTGTGGTGGCGACGCCCATTGGCAACCTGGACGACATCAGTGCCCGGGCGCTGAAAGTGTTGCGCGAGGTGAAATTGATCGCGGCAGAAGACACGCGGCACTCCCAACGGTTGATGCAGCATTTTGGTATCAGCACGCCATTAGCGGCCTGCCACGAACACAACGAACGTGAAGAGGGTAGCCGCTTTATCACACGTCTTTTGGCGGGTGATGACGTCGCGCTGATTTCCGACGCGGGCACGCCCCTGATTTCCGATCCTGGTTACCACTTGGTCCGCCAGGCCCGTGCCGCAGGTATCAATGTAGTGCCTGTTCCGGGAGCCTGCGCGCTGATTGCTGCATTATCGGCTGCCGGGTTGCCCTCGGACCGCTTTATCTTCGAAGGCTTCCTGCCCGCCAAGGCCGTAGGGCGACGGGCGCGTCTGCAGGCACTTAAAGAAGAACCGCGCACCTTGATCTTCTATGAGGCACCGCATCGCATCCTGGAATGCCTGCAAGACATGGAGCTGGTGTTCGGCGGTGAGCGCCTGGCCTTGCTGGCCCGAGAGTTGACCAAGACCTTCGAAACCCTCAAGGGGCTGCCGCTGGAGGAGCTGCGAGCGTTTGTCGAGGGCGACAGCAATCAACAACGTGGTGAATGTGTGGTGCTGGTAGCAGGCTGGACCGCGCCGGAGAATGAAGATGCGGTGGGCAGCGAGGCCATGCGCGTCCTCGATTTGTTGCTCAAGGAAATGCCACTCAAGCGCGCCGCCGCCCTGGCAGCGGAAATTACCGGCGTGCGCAAGAACGTGTTGTATCAGGTCGCGCTCGATAAGCAGAAGGCCGAATAGTTCCAGGGGCAAATCTGTAGTTCGTCTGAACGTGATGGCAATGCCGCACTTTTAATACTTGTCCTCAAGCCGCCGTGCCGTTAACCTGCGCGGCGGAGAGTCGATTGGACAGTCGCTGCCCTCTATGAAAATTAGGGGGGGGAGGAAAGTCCGGGCTCCATAGGGCGAAGTGCCAGGTAATGCCTGGGAGGCGTGAGCCTACGGAAAGTGCCACAGAAAATAACCGCCTAAGCACTTCGGTGCCGGTAAGGGTGAAAAGGTGCGGTAAGAGCGCACCGCACGACTGGCAACAGTTCGTGGCTAGGTAAACCCCACTTGGAGCAAGACCAAATAGGGTCCCAAGGCGTGGCCCGCGCTGGGACCGGGTAGGTTGCTAAAGATGTCCAGTGATGGCCATCGTAGACGAATGACTGTTCAAGACAGAACCCGGCTTACAGATCGACTCTCCACCTTTTTTCCTTGCGTTCGAATCTCGTGCGCAAACCCGGTAGTAACGCAAGAATCCCTCCCTGCCAAATCATTGGCAGATGCATCTTCGTAATACCAAAAAAATCTTACTCTTAATAAATTACTTTAACTTTAGCCTTTAGCTCTCTGAGCTATATGCCGTTGTTGAGTCAAAAACATCGCCAAACTCTCGTTTCTCCTCCTTTTGCACTCCTAAATCTCCGTTCTGTAAGGCTTTTCCTTGAATACGCGCCTTGACGGTGTGGTGGGCGCATTCCTATAGTGTGCGCAAGTGGCGGAAAGTGGCACAAAGTGGGTTTTTTGAACGTAAAACGCTAAAATTTGGAGAAACGCATCTGTGTTTCGCGGAGCTAACGCTATCAGTCTCGATGCAAAAGGCCGTCTCGCCATGCCGAGCCGGTATCGTGACGAGCTCATTTCGCGAAGTTCAGGGCAGTTAATCATCACGATTGACGCCGTTGACCCCTGTTTGTGTGTTTACCCTCTCGATGAGTGGGAGTTGATTGAAACCAAGTTGCGCGCGCTGCCTTCATTGCGTGAAGAAAACCGCCGCCTCCAGCGTTTGCTGATCGGTAATGCCGTCGACCTTGAACTCGATGGCAGCGGTCGTTTCCTGGTGCCGCCGCGACTGCGCGGGTACGCCAGGCTCGACAAGCGCGCAATGCTGGTAGGCCAACTGAACAAGTTCCAATTGTGGGACGAAGATGCCTGGGATGCTGTGTCTGCAGCGGACCTGGCTGCTATTCAACAACCGGGCGCCATGCCTGATGAACTGCGTGATTTGATCCTGTGACTATTGATAGCGGCTTTAACCACATCACCGTACTGCTTGACGAAGCCGTCGAGGCTCTCGCCGTACGTGCCGATGGCTGCTATGTCGATGGCACATTCGGCAGGGGCGGGCATAGCCGGTTGATACTCAGCCAGCTCGGGTCCGACGGCAAACTCCTTGGGTTCGACAAAGACCCTCAAGCGATTGCCACCGGGCAAGCGCTAGCGGCCGAAGACGGCCGCTTTGTCGTTGTGCAGCGCAGCTTTGCCGAGCTGGGGGCCGAAGTCGGCGAACGCGGCATGGCGGGCAAGGTGGCCGGGGTTCTGCTCGACCTGGGCGTGTCTTCGCCACAGCTCGATGACCCGGAGCGCGGCTTCAGCTTCATGAACGACGGCCCCCTCGACATGCGCATGGACCCTACCCGTGGGGTCAGTGCCGCACAATTCATCGCCACCGCGCCGGTAGAAGAAATCGCCCGTGTGTTCAAGGAATACGGTGAAGAGCGCTTCGCCGGTCGAATGGCGCGTGCCGTGGTCGAGCGCCGCGAAATCCAGTCGTTCGAACGCACCGCTGACCTGGCCGAAGTGCTGAAAGTGGCCAACCCTGCCTGGGAAAAGGGCAAGAACCCGGCTACCCGCGCGTTCCAGGGCCTGCGTATCCACGTCAACAACGAATTGGGCGATCTGGAAGCCGGCCTCGAAGCCGCTCTGGATGCTTTGGAAGTGGGCGGTCGCCTGGTGGTGATCAGCTTCCACTCCCTGGAAGACCGCATCGTCAAACTGTTCATGCGTCGCCTGGTCAAGGGCGAGTCCGATAACCTGCCGCGTAACCTGCCGGTGCGTTTCGAAGCCTTCGTGCCGAAAATCAAAATCCATGGCAAAGCGCAGTTCGCTTCCGAAGCCGAACTCAAGGCCAACCCACGTTCCCGTAGCGCCGTCATGCGTGTTGCGGAGAAATTGCGGTGAGCAAGCTTTTCGCCAAGCCCCTCCCGGGCGGCAGCTTCTTTATGTTGCTGCTGTTTGTCGGCGTGCTGGTGTCCGCGATAGCGGTGTCCTACAGCGCCCACTGGAACCGTCAGTTGCTCAATACCCTTTACGGGGAATTGAGCGTGCGCGACAAAGCCCAGGCAGAATGGGGCCGGTTGATTCTTGAGCAAAGCACCTGGACGGCCCACAGCCGTATCGAAGTGCTGGCTACCGAACAGTTGAAGATGCACATCCCAGGCGCGGCTGAAGTTCGCATGGTGGCGCCATGATGAAACTCGAAGGGGCACTCTACCCATGGCGCTTTCGCCTGATGCTCGGCTTGCTGGCATTGATGGTGGGCGCGATCGTCTGGCGCATCTTCGACCTGCAGGTCGTCGACCGCGACTTCCTGATCGGCCAGGGTGACGCCCGCAGCCTGCGGCACATCCCGATTCCTGCGCACCGCGGCCTGATCACCGACCGTAACGGCGAGCCTCTGGCCGTCAGTACCCCGGTGACGACCCTGTGGGCCAACGCCAAGGAACTGCAAGTTGCCAAGGACAAGTGGCCTGAACTGGCCGCTGCCCTGGGGCAAGACCGCAAGGCCCTGACCGAGCGCCTGGAAGCCCAGGCCAACAAAGAATTCATCTACCTGGTGCGCGGGCTTACCCCTGAGCAAGGCCAGCAAGTGCTCGACCTTAAAATCCCCGGTGTCTACGGCATCGAGGAGTTTCGTCGTTTCTACCCGGCCGGTGAAACCACCGCGCATATGGTCGGCTTTACCGACATCGATGACCACGGCCGCGAAGGGGTCGAACTGGCCTATGACGAATGGCTGGCCGGGGTTCCGGGCAAGCGTCAGGTCATCAAGGATCGGCGCGGCAGACTGATCAAGGACGTCCAGGTCACCAAGAACGCCAAGGCCGGCAAGCCTCTGGCGTTGTCGATCGATTTGCGCCTGCAATATCTGGCCAACCGCGAACTGCGTAACGCGATCATCGAGAACGGCGCCAAGGCCGGCAGCCTGGTGATCATGGATGTGAAAACGGGCGAGATCCTCGCCATGGTCAACCAGCCCACCTACAACCCGAACAACCGCCGCAACCTGCAGCCGGCGATGATGCGTAACCGAGCGATGATCGACGTGTTCGAACCCGGTTCGACCATGAAAGCCATCTCCATGAGCGCTGCCCTGGAAACCGGCCGCTGGAAACCCAGCGACAAGGTCGAGGTTTACCCAGGCACCTTGCAGTTGGGCAAGTACACCATTCGTGACGTGTCCCGCACCGAGGGGCCAGTGCTGGACCTGACCGGCATCCTGATCAACTCCAGTAACGTCGGCATGAGCAAGGTTGCTTTCGATATCGGCGGCGAGACCATCTATCACCTGGCGCAAAAGATCGGCCTGGGGCAACCCACCGGCCTCGACTTCCCGGGCGAGCGGGTCGGTAACCTGCCGAACTACCGCGAGTGGAGAAAAGCCGAGACTGCCACGCTTTCCTATGGCTACGGCCTGTCGGTGACCGCCATCCAGTTGGCCCACGCGTTCTCGGTATTGGCCAATAACGGCCGTATGGTTCCGCTGAGCCTGATCCACGTCGACGAAGCGCCAAAAGCCACCCAAGTGATCCCGGAGAACGTCGCCAAGACCATGCAAGGCATGCTGCAACAAGTGATCGAGGCACCGCGTGGCGTATTCCGCGCCCAGGTGCCGGCGTACCACGTTGCTGGCAAGTCCGGTACGGCGCGTAAGACCTCGGTGGGCACCAAGGGCTATGCCGAAAACTCCTACCGTTCGTTGTTCGCCGGCTTCGGCCCGATGAGCGACCCACGCTATGCCATCGTCGTGGTCATCGACGAGCCTAGTAAAGCCGGCTACTTCGGTGGCCTGGTTTCGGCGCCGGTGTTCAGCAAAGTGATGTCCGGCACCCTGCGCTTGATGAATATCACGCCGGACAACCTGCCGCCGACGCAACAAGCCAACGCTGGTCCACCGGCTGCCGCTGTTAAAGCCAATGGAGGGCGCGGCTGATGTCTCTTAGCCTGAACAAGATTTTTGCCCATGCCGGCCACGATCTGCTGATTCGTGAGCTGACGCTGGATAGCCGTAATGTACGCGCCGGTGACCTGTTCCTGGCGGTACCTGGCGGCAAGCTCGATGGCCGTGCGCATATCGCCGATGCCCTGCAACGCGGTGCGGCTGCGGTCGCCTATGAAGTGGAAGGCGCCACCGTGTTGCCGATCACCGATGTGCCGTTGATTCCGGTCAAGGGCCTGGCAGCGCAGTTGTCCGACATCGCCGGGCGTTTCTACGGTGACCCGAGCCGTCAACTCAACCTGGTGGGCGTGACTGGCACCAACGGCAAGACCAGTGTGACCCAGTTGGTTGCCCAGGCTTTGGACCTGCTGGGTCAGCACTGCGGCATCGTCGGCACCCTGGGCACCGGTTTCTATGGCGCGCTGCAAAGCGGCCTGCACACCACGCCAAACCCGATTGCCGTACAAGCGACCCTGGCCGACCTGAAAAAGGCCGGCGCCAAGGCGGTAGCCATGGAAGTGTCTTCCCATGGCCTGGACCAAGGGCGTGTCACCGCACTGGCTTTTGACGTGGCCGTGATGACCAACCTGTCCCGCGATCACCTCGACTACCACGGCACCATGGAGGCGTACGCCGCCGCCAAGGCCAAGCTGTTTGCCTGGAATGACCTGAAGTGCCGGGTGGTCAACCTCGACGACGCATTCGGCCGCCAACTGGCGGGCGAAGGGAGCGATGCGCGCCTGATCAGCTATAGCCTGCAAGATGCCAGTGCCTACCTGTATTGCCGCGAAGCCCAATTCAATGATGAAGGCGTGCGCGCCACATTGGTGACGCCGCAGGGCGAGCACCACTTGCGCAGCACCTTGCTCGGGCGGTTCAACCTGAGCAACGTGCTCGCCGCTATCGGTGCACTGCTGGGCCTGGACTACGCCCTGGATGAAATCCTGCGGGTATTGCCGAAGCTGGAAGGCCCGGCCGGTCGCATGCAGCGCCTGGGTGGCGGCACGCAACCGTTGGTGGTGGTCGATTACGCCCACACCCCGGATGCCCTGGAAAAAGTCCTCGAAGCGCTGCGCCCACATGCCAAAGGCAAACTGCTTTGCCTGTTCGGTTGCGGCGGTGATCGCGATCGCGGCAAGCGCCCGTTGATGGCCGAAATTGTCGAGCGCTTGGCCGATGGCGTACTCGTCACCGACGATAACCCGCGCAGCGAAGACCCGAGCCAGATTTTCGACGACATCCGTGTCGGTTTCAAAGACGCCTCCAACGTCACTTTTGTGGCTGGTCGCGGCGCCGCCATTGCCCAGTTGATCGCCAGTGCCGGCGCGGACGACGTAGTGGTGCTCGCGGGTAAAGGTCACGAGGACTATCAGGAAATCAACGGTGAACGCCATGCCTTCTCCGATCTGGTCGAGGCGGATCACGCCCTGACCGCCTGGGAGGTCGCCCATGCTTAAGGCGATGACGTTCAGCGAACTGGCCCAGGCCCTGTCGGCCCGTGTGCTGTCGAGCGACTGCACATTCACCGGCGTCAGTATCGACAGTCGTAACATCCAGCCGGGGCAGCTGTTTGTCGCCCTGGCCGGCCCGCGTTTCGATGGTCACGACTACCTCAACGACGTTGCCGCCAAAGGTGCCGTCGGTGCCTTGGTGCAGCGTGAAGTGGCCGATTCTGCCTTGCCGCAATTGCTGGTAGCCGACACCCGCCTGGCCCTGGGCCAACTGGGTGCGCTTAACCGTGCTGCTTTTGATAAGCCGGTGGCGGCCATTACCGGTTCCAGCGGCAAGACCACGGTCAAGGAACTGCTTGCTGGCGTCTTGCGTACGCGCGGGCCGGTACTCGCGACCCGTGGCAACCTGAACAATGATTTCGGCGCACCGCTGACCCTGCTCGAACTGGCCCCGGAACACACGGCGGCAGTGATTGAACTGGGGGCTTCGCGCATCGGCGAAATCGCCTACACCGTGGCGCTGACCCAGCCTCACGTGGCGATCATCAACAACGCCGGTACCGCCCATGTCGGTGAGTTCGGCGGCCCGGAAAAAATCGTCGAAGCCAAGGGCGAAATCCTTGAGGGCCTCGACGCCTCGGGCACTGCGGTACTGAACCTGGATGACAAGGCGTTCGAGACCTGGCGTGTACGCGCCGCCGGTCGCAAGGTCCTGACGTTTGCAGTGCTGAATGCTGCAGCCGATTTTCACGCCTCCAACATCAATGTCGATGCCCGTGGCTGCCCGTCCTTCACCTTGCACACCCCGCAAGGTGATGAGCACGTGCAGTTGAACCTGCTGGGCAACCACAACGTCGCCAACGCCTTGGCCGCCGCCGCTGCCGCCCATGCCCTGGGTGTGTCGCTGTTCGGTATTGCCACCGGCCTGGGCGCGGTGCAGCCGGTCAAGGGCCGCACCGTGGCGCAACTGGCTGGCAACGGCATGCGCGTGATTGATGACACTTACAACGCCAACCCGTCCTCCATCAATGCCGCTGTGGACCTGCTCAAAGGCTTTGATGGGCGCAAGGTGCTGGTGCTGGGTGATATCGGCGAATTGGGCGATTGGGCTGAACAGGGCCACCGTGAAGTCGGCGCCTATGCCGCCGGCAAAGTGGACGCGCTCTACGCCGTTGGCACAAACATGGCCCATGCGGTCAACGCTTTCGGCCCTGGCGCGCGGCATTTCCCGAGCCAGGCCGAGCTGATCCAGGCGTTGACGGCGGCTGAACATGACAAACACACAACCATTTTGATCAAGGGATCGCGCAGCGCGGTGATGGAAAACGTCGTCGCAGCCTTGTGTGGCTCAAGTACGGAGAAACATTAATGCTGCTGCTGCTGGCTGAGTATCTGCAACAGTTCCACAAAGGCTTCGCGGTCTTCCAGTACCTGACCCTGCGCGGGATCCTGGGTGTGCTGACCGCGCTGTCTTTGTCACTGTTCCTGGGGCCGTGGATGATCCGCACCCTGCAGAACCTGCAAATTGGTCAATCGGTTCGTAACGACGGCCCGCAGTCGCACCTGTCCAAGTCCGGCACGCCGACCATGGGCGGTGCGCTGATCCTGTCGTCCATCGGCGTCAGCACCTTGCTCTGGGCCGACCTGCATAACCGCTACGTGTGGGTGGTGTTGCTGGTGACCCTGCTGTTCGGTGCCATCGGCTGGGTGGATGACTACCGCAAAGTGATCGAGAAAAACTCCAAGGGGCTGCCAAGCCGCTGGAAGTATTTCTGGCAGTCGGTGTTCGGCCTCGCTGCGGCGATCTTCCTGTACACCACCGCGCCAAGTGCCGTGGAAACCACCTTGATCATCCCGATGCTCAAGGATGTGAGCATCCCGCTGGGTGTGGGCTTTGTGGTGCTGACCTACTTCGTGATCGTCGGCTCCAGCAACGCGGTGAACCTGACCGACGGCCTCGACGGCCTGGCGATCATGCCGACGGTGATGGTGGGCGGTGCGCTCGGCATCTTCTGCTACCTCTCGGGTAACGTGAAGTTCGCTGAATACCTGCTGATTCCCTATGTACCGGGCGCCGGTGAGTTGATCGTGTTCTGCGGCGCCTTGATCGGTGCCGGCCTGGGGTTCCTGTGGTTCAACACCTACCCGGCACAAGTCTTCATGGGCGACGTCGGCGCACTGGCGCTGGGCGCAGCCTTGGGCACCATCGCGGTGATCGTTCGCCAGGAAATCGTGCTGTTCATCATGGGTGGTGTGTTCGTGATGGAAACTCTGTCGGTGGTCATCCAGGTGGCGTCCTTCAAGTTGACCGGGCGTCGTGTGTTCCGCATGGCGCCGATTCACCACCACTTTGAACTCAAGGGCTGGCCTGAGCCACGCGTGATTGTCCGCTTCTGGATCATCACCGTGATTCTGGTACTGGTCGGCCTTGCCACCCTGAAACTGAGGTAGAAACGAGTGTCCTTGATCGCTTCAGACCACTTCCGCATCGTTGTCGGCCTCGGCAAGAGCGGCATGTCCCTGGTTCGCTTCCTGGCGAACCGGGGCACGTCGTTTGCCGTGGCCGATACGCGGGAAAATCCACCGGAGCTGGTCACGCTGCGCCGTGACTACCCGCACGTGGAAGTGCGTTGTGGCGAGCTGGATGTCGAGTTTCTGTGTCGTGCCGACGAGCTCTACGTGAGCCCGGGCCTGGCCCTGGCGACACCGGCCCTGCAAGCAGCTGCGGCCCGTGGCGTGAAGCTGTCCGGCGATATCGACCTGTTCGCACGCAACGCGAAGGCGCCGATCGTGGCCATCAGCGGTTCCAACGCCAAAAGCACCGTTACCACTCTGGTCGGCGAGATGGCAGCGGCGGCGGGCAAGCGTGTGGCCGTCGGCGGCAATCTTGGCGTGCCGGCTCTGGACCTGCTCAGCGACAACGTCGAGCTGTATGTGATGGAATTGTCGAGCTTCCAGCTGGAAACCACCCACGACCTGGGCGCTGAAGTGGCGACGGTATTGAACGTCAGCGAAGACCATATGGACCGCTACAGCGGCCTGCCGGCTTATCACCTGGCCAAGCACCGAATCTTCCGGGGCGCCAGGCAATTTGTCGTCAACCGCCAGGATGCCCTGAGCCGTCCGCTGATGGGCGAGGGCATGCCCTGCTGGACCTTCGGTTTGGGCAAACCGGACTTCAAAGGCTTCGGCATTCGTGAAGAGAACGGCGAGAAGTACCTGGCGTTCGAATTCCAGAACCTGATGCCGGTACGCGAACTGAAAATCCGTGGCGCACACAACCAGTCCAATGCCCTGGCGGCCTTGGCACTCGGTCACGCGGTTGGCCTGCCATTCGACGCCATGCTCGCCAGCCTGCGCACGTTTGCCGGGCTTGAGCATCGCTGCCAGTGGGTGCGCGACCTCAATGACGTCAGCTATTACAACGACTCCAAAGCCACCAACGTCGGTGCAGCCCTGGCGGCCATCGAAGGCCTGGGTGCCGATATCGACGGCAAGCTGGTGCTGATCGCCGGTGGTGATGGCAAGGGCGCCGACTTCAAGGACCTTAAAGCGCCAGTCGCCGCCCATTGCCGCGCCGTGGTGCTGATGGGCCGCGATTCGGACCTGATCGCCGCCGCCCTCGGTGACGCTGTACCGCAAGTACGCGCAGCTTCCCTGGATGATGCCATTGCCCAGAGCAAAGCCCTGGCCCAGCCTGGCGATGCGGTGTTGCTGTCGCCCGCGTGCGCCAGCTTCGACATGTTCAAGAACTATGAAGAGCGCGGCCAACTGTTCGCCCGCGCCGTGGAGGCTTTGGCATGAGCCTCAACCTGAGAAACATCATCAAGCCATACCCGTCGCCGATCATTACCGGGCGCGGCATTGACCTTGATTTCCCTATGCTCGCCGGTTGCCTGGCGCTGCTCGGCCTGGGCCTGGTGATGATCACTTCGGCGTCCTCCGAAGTGGCTGCCGTGCAGTCGGGCAACACGCTGTACATGATGATCCGCCACCTGGTGTACCTGGTGATCGGCCTGGGCGCCTGCATCGTCACCATGATGATTCCGATTGCCACCTGGCAGCGTCTGGGTTGGCTGATGCTGATCGGTGCGTTCGGCTTGCTGGTCATGGTGATCGTCCCGGGCATTGGCCGCGAGGTGAACGGTTCGATGCGCTGGATCGGCTTCGGCGCGTTCAACGTGCAGCCTTCGGAAATCGCCAAGGTGTTCGTGGTGATCTACCTCGCCGGTTACCTGGTGCGCCGTCAGAAAGAAGTACGCGAAAGCTGGATGGGCTTCTTCAAGCCGTTCATCGTGCTGCTGCCCATGGCTGGCCTGCTGCTGATGGAGCCCGACTTCGGGGCCACGGTCGTGATGATGGGCGCCGCCGCCGCGATGCTGTTCCTGGGTGGGGTAGGGCTGTTCCGCTTCACCTTGATGGTGGTGCTGGCGGTGGCGGCCGTGACCATTCTGGTACAGGCGCAACCCTATCGGATGGCGCGTTTGATCACCTTTACCGACCCCTGGTCCGACCAGTTCGGCTCCGGCTACCAGTTGACCCAGGCGCTGATTGCCTTCGGTCGAGGCGAGTGGCTGGGTGTGGGCCTGGGCAACAGTGTGCAGAAGCAGTTCTACCTGCCGGAAGCCCACACCGACTTCGTGTTCTCGGTATTGGCCGAAGAGTTGGGTGTGGTGGGTTCGCTGTGCACCGTGGCACTGTTTGTATTCGTCTGTGTGCGCGCCATGTACATCGGCTTGTGGGCAGAGAAGGCCAAGCAGTTCTTCGCGGCCTACGTTGCCTATGGGTTGGCCTTCCTGTGGATCGGCCAGTTCCTGATCAACATCGGTGTGAACGTCGGCCTGCTGCCGACCAAGGGCCTGACCTTGCCGTTCCTCAGTTACGGCGGCAGCTCGTTGGTGATTTGCTGCGCCTGTCTCGGGTTGTTGCTGCGTATCGAGTGGGAGAGTCGCACCCACCTGGGCAGCGAAGAGATGGAGTTCAGCGAGAGCGACTTCGCCGAGGAGCCGACTCATGGGCGCTAACGTGCTGATCATGGCGGGCGGTACCGGGGGGCATGTGTTCCCAGCCCTGGCCTGCGCCCGTGAATTCCAGAACCGTGGCTACACCGTGCACTGGCTGGGTACGCCCCGTGGCATCGAAAACGAATTGGTGCCCAATGCCGGTTTGCCGCTGCATTTGATCAACGTCACCGGGTTGCGCGGCAAGAGCAAGTTGTCATTGCTCAAGGCGCCGTTCGTGTTGCTCAAGGCGGTCATGCAGGCGCGCAAGATCATTCGCGAGTTGAAGCCGGTGTGTGTGCTTGGCTTTGGTGGTTATGTGACCGGCCCTGGTGGCGTTGCGGCGAAACTCGCGGGCGTGCCGGTGATCGTCCATGAACAGAACGCCGTCGCCGGTACCGCCAACCGCCTGCTGGTGCCATTGGCCGCGCGGGTGTGTGAAGCCTTTCCGAAAACCTTCGCCGCCTCCGACAAGCTTCGCACCACCGGTAATCCGGTGCGTACCGAACTGTTCATGGCCATTGCGCGTGACGCGCTGGCGGGGCGCAAGGCTCACCTGCTGATCCTGGGCGGAAGCCTGGGTGCCGAGCCACTGAATAAATTGCTGCCTGAAGCCGTTGCGCAACTTCCTGAGGATGTGCGCCCGGAGATCTTCCACCAGGCCGGCAAGAACCACGATGAAGTCACCGCCGTGCGTTATCGCGAGGCCGGTGTAGAGGCCAATGTACAGCCCTTCATCAAAGACATGGCCCAAGCCTATGGCTGGGCCGACCTGGTGGTCTGCCGCGCTGGTGCGCTGACCGTCAGTGAACTGGCGGCCGCCGGTCTGCCGTCCTTGCTGGTGCCTTTGCCCCACGCCATCGACGATCACCAGACCCGCAACGCCGAATATTTGGCCGGGGAGGGCGCTGCCTTCCTGCTGCCGCAAAGAACGACTGGCGCCGCCGATTTGGCCGCACGCCTGACCGAGGTTTTGATGCAACCGGAACGACTCAACAGCATGGCGAGCACCGCAAGCCGCCTGGCCAAACCTGACGCAACCCGCACCGTGGTCGATATCTGCCTGGAGGTGGCCCATGGTTGAGAATCAGAAAGCCATGCCGCAACCCGAGATGCGCCGCATCCGTCGTATTCACTTCGTCGGTATCGGTGGCGTGGGCATGTGCGGGATTGCCGAAGTGTTGCTGAACCTGGGCTACCAGGTGTCCGGCTCGGACTTGAAAGAGTCGCCGGTCACCGAGCGCCTGAAGTCCTTTGGCGCACAGATCTTCATCGGCCACCGTGCCGAGAACGCCGCCGAGGCTGACGTGCTGGTGGTGTCCAGCGCCGTGAACACGTCCAACCCGGAAGTGGCGACCGCCCTTGAGCGCCGTATCCCTGTGGTACCGCGTGCCGAGATGCTTGCCGAGCTGATGCGCTATCGCCACGGCATCGCCGTGGCCGGTACCCATGGCAAGACCACCACCACCAGCCTGATCGCCTCGGTGTTCGCCGCCGGTGGCCTGGACCCGACCTTCGTCATCGGTGGCCGCTTGAATGCAGCTGGCACCAATGCCCAGCTGGGCACCAGTCGCTACCTGATCGCCGAAGCCGATGAAAGTGACGCGAGCTTCCTGCACCTGCAACCGCTGGTTGCCGTCGTCACCAACATCGACGAAGACCACATGGCGACCTACGACGGCGACTTCAACAAGTTGAAGAAAACCTTCGTCGACTTCCTGCACAACCTGCCGTTCTACGGGTTGGCGGTGGTGTGCCTGGACGACCCGGTGGTGCGTGAAATCCTGCCCCAGGTCAAACGCCCTACCGTGACCTACGGCTTCAGCGAAGACGCCGACGTGCGCGCAATCAATGTGCGCCAGGAAGGCATGCAAACCTTCTTCACCGTGCTGCGCCCCGATCGCGAGCCTCTGGACGTGTCGGTGAACATGCCGGGCAATCACAACGTGCTGAACTCTTTGGCGACCATCTGCATTGCCACCGATGAAGGCGTCAGCGATGAAGCCATCGTCGAGGGCCTGTCGCGCTTTGCCGGTGTGGGCCGTCGCTTCCAGGTCTACGGCCAACTGCCGGTCGAAGGCGGTGACGTGATGCTGGTGGACGACTACGGGCACCACCCGACCGAAGTTGCGGCCGTTATCAAGGCCGTGCGCGGTGGTTGGCCGGAGCGCCGGCTGGTGATGGTGTACCAGCCGCACCGCTACAGCCGCACCCGCGACCTGTACGACGATTTCGTCAATGTACTGGCCGATGCCAACGTGCTGCTGCTGATGGAAGTCTACCCGGCCGGTGAAGAACCGATCCCGGGCGCTGACAGCCGCAAGCTGTGCAACAGCATCCGCCAGCGCGGCCAGTTGGACCCGATCTACATCGAGCGTGGTGTGGACCTGGCGCCTATCGTCAAGCCGCTGTTGCGTGCTGGTGACATCCTGCTGTGCCAGGGGGCCGGTGATATCGGTGGCCTTGCGCCCAAATTGCTGGCGAGCCCGCTGTTTGCAGCCGCCGCCAAGGGGAAGTCGAAATGACCACTGATTACGGCTCCCTGTTTTCCACCCTTGAGCCTGCCGACTTCGGTCGCGTGGCCGTGTTGTTCGGCGGCAAGAGCGCCGAGCGCGAAGTGTCGCTCAAGTCCGGCAATGCGGTGCTTGAGGCGCTGCAAAGTGCTGGCGTGAACGCGTTCGGTATCGATGTGGGCGATGACTTCCTTGCCCGCCTGCAGGCCGAGAAGATCGACCGTGCCTTTCTCATTCTTCACGGCCGCGGCGGTGAAGACGGCAGCATGCAGGGCCTGCTCGAATGCGCCGGCATCCCTTACACCGGCAGCGGCATCCTCGCGTCGGCCTTGGCGATGGACAAGTTGCGCACCAAGCAGGTGTGGCACAGCCTGGGCATTCCGACCCCACGTCACGCCGTACTGTGCAGTGAAGACGATTGTATTTCTGCGGCCAAGGAACTGGGCCTGCCTTTGATCGTCAAACCAGCCCATGAAGGCTCCAGTATCGGCATGGCCAAAGTGAACTCGGCCGCCGAATTGATCGACGCATGGAAAGCGGCAAGTACCTACGATTCGCAAGTGTTGGTGGAACAGTGGATTTCCGGTCCCGAGTACACCATCGCCACCCTGCGTGGCCAGGTATTGCCGCCCATCGCTTTGGGCACGCCCCACACCTTTTATGACTACGACGCCAAGTACCTGGCTTCCGATACTCAGTACCGGATCCCGTGTGGGCTCGAAGCAACCAAGGAACAGGAATTGATGGACCTCACGGCGAAAGCCTGTGAGGCGCTGGGTATCGCCGGTTGGGCGCGGGCAGACGTGATGCAGGATGACCAAGGGAATTTCTGGTTCCTTGAAGTCAACACCGCACCGGGCATGACCGACCACAGCCTGGTTCCCATGGCAGCCCGTGCCGCCGGTCTGGATTTCCAGCAGTTAGTGCTGGCGATCCTGGCCGACAGCATTGAGCCAAGAGGCTAAACACATGAACGGCGCATCGCTTCGTCATCAGCCCCCACAAGCACCGAGCCGCAAGCCGGTGCCACGGGGTGCAAGCCGAATGGTGGCTAAAGAGCCGATGTCGGCGCGCCTGCCAAAAGCCAACTTCGGTTTTATCAAGGCGCTGTTCTGGCCGGTGCTGCTGGTGGTGCTGGGCTTTGGCACGTACGAAGGCGCGCAGCGTCTGTTGCCGTATGCCGACCGGCCGATCACCAAGATCAGCGTGCAGGGCGACTTGAGCTACATCAGCCAGCAAGCGGTACAGCAGCGCATCGGCCCATACCTGGCGGCGAGCTTCTTTACCATCGACCTGGCCGGCATGCGCTCGGAGCTGGAACAGATGCCGTGGATCGCCCACGCCGAAGTTCGCCGAGTATGGCCGGACCAGGTCACGATTCGCCTGGAAGAACAACTGCCCGTGGCCCGTTGGGGCGATGAAGCGCTGTTGAACAACCAGGGCCAGGCGTTCACTCCGCGTGAGCTGGCCAACTATGAACACCTGCCGCAGCTGTTCGGGCCGCAGCGGGCGCAGCAGCAAGTGATGCAGCAGTACCAGGCCTTGAGCCAGATGCTGCGGCCACTGGGCTTCTCCATTGCACGCCTGGAATTGCGTGAGCGGGGCAGCTGGTTTTTGACGACCGGGGCAGGCAGTTCCGGCCCGGGCATCGAGTTGTTGCTGGGACGCGACCGCTTGGTGGAAAAGATGCGCCGCTTTATTGCCATCTATGAAAAAACCTTGAAAGAACAGATTACGAACATTGCGAGCGTCGACCTGCGTTACGCCAACGGCCTGGCCGTCGGCTGGCGTACACCGGCTGCGCCCACGGCAGCACAACCCGCTGTCGCGAAGAATTAAGAAGAGGCAGGACCCATGGCAAACGTGCAAAGCGGCAAAATGATCGTCGGTCTCGATATCGGCACCTCCAAGGTGGTGGCGCTGGTGGGCGAGGTCGGGGAAGACGGCGCGATCGAAATCGTCGGTATTGGCACGCATCCGTCCCGGGGCCTGAAGAAGGGCGTGGTGGTGAACATCGAGTCCACCGTGCAATCGATCCAGCGCGCCATCGAAGAAGCGCAGCTGATGGCCGGTTGCCGGATTCACTCGGCGTTCGTCGGCGTGGCTGGCAACCACATCCGCAGCCTGAACTCCCACGGCATCGTGGCGATCCGCGACCGTGAAGTCAGCTCGGCCGACCTTGAGCGCGTCCTCGACGCTGCCCAGGCCGTGGCGATCCCGGCGGACCAGCGCGTGCTGCACACCCTGCCGCAGGACTACGTGATCGACAACCAGGAAGGCGTGCGCGAGCCCCTGGGCATGTCGGGCGTTCGCCTGGAAGCCAAGGTCCACGTGGTGACCTGCGCCGTCAACGCCGCACAGAACATTGAAAAATGCGTGCGCCGCTGCGGCCTGGAAATCGACGACATCATTCTCGAGCAGTTGGCCTCGGCCTACTCGGTCCTGACCGACGACGAAAAAGAACTGGGCGTGTGCCTGGTGGACATTGGCGGCGGCACCACCGACATCGCGATCTTCACCGAGGGTGCGATCCGTCACACCGCCGTGATCCCGATTGCCGGCGACCAGGTCACCAACGACATCGCCATGGCGCTGCGCACACCGACCCAGTACGCCGAAGAAATCAAGATCCGCTACGCCTGCGCCCTGGCCAAGCTGGCCGGTGCCGGCGAGACCATCAAGGTGCCAAGCGTGGGTGATCGTCCACCTCGCGAGCTGTCGCGCCAGGCCCTGGCCGAAGTGGTCGAGCCACGCTACGACGAACTTTTCACCCTGATCCAGGCTGAACTGCGCCGCAGCGGCTACGAAGATTTGATCCCGGCCGGCATCGTGCTGACCGGTGGCACCTCGAAGATGGAAGGCGCGGTCGAGTTGGCCGAAGAGATCTTCCACATGCCGGTGCGCCTGGGCGTGCCCCATGGCGTGAAGGGCCTGGGCGACGTGGTGCGTAACCCGATTTATTCCACCGGTGTGGGCTTGCTGTTGTACGGGCTGCAAAAGCAGACCGACGGCATTTCCCTGTCGGGCCCGAGCATCCGTGACAGCTACCGCAGCGACGACGAGGCGAAAGCGCCATTGTTCGAGCGGCTGCAGGCTTGGGTAAAAGGCAATTTCTAAAGATTTACCGCGACACCGCAACACCCGCAATAAGCAGTAGGCGAAAAAACTAGAGAAAATGAAAGGAGAGGGAACATGTTCGAACTCGTAGACAACATCCCCGCTAGCCCGGTTATCAAAGTAATCGGTGTCGGCGGTGGCGGCGGCAACGCTGTCAACCACATGGTCAAGAGCAACATTGAAGGCGTTGAGTTCATCTGCGCCAACACTGATGCCCAGGCGCTCAAAAGCATCGGCGCCCGGACCATCCTGCAATTGGGCACCGCGGTGACCAAAGGCCTCGGCGCTGGCGCCAATCCGGAAGTCGGCCGTCAAGCCGCTCTGGAAGACCGCGAGCGTATTGCCGAAGTGCTGCAAGGCACCAACATGGTGTTCATCACCACTGGCATGGGCGGCGGTACCGGTACCGGTGCGGCCCCGATCATTGCCGAAGTGGCCAAGGAAATGGGGATTCTGACCGTTGCTGTCGTGACGCGTCCGTTCCCGTTCGAAGGCCGCAAGCGCATGCAGATCGCCGACGAAGGTATCCGTCTGCTGTCTGAAAGCGTCGACTCGTTGATCACCATCCCCAACGAGAAATTGCTGACCATCCTGGGCAAGGATGCCAGCCTGCTGTCCGCCTTCGCCAAGGCTGACGATGTACTGGCCGGTGCCGTTCGCGGTATCTCCGACATCATCAAGCGCCCAGGCATGATCAACGTCGACTTTGCCGACGTACGTACTGTCATGAGCGAAATGGGCATGGCGATGATGGGCACTGGCTGCGCCAGCGGTCCGAACCGTGCACGCGAAGCCACCGAAGCGGCCATCCGCAACCCGTTGCTCGAAGACGTGAACCTGCAAGGCGCACGCGGCATCCTGGTGAACATCACCGCCGGTCCCGACCTGTCCCTGGGTGAGTACTCCGACGTGGGTAGCATCATCGAAGCCTTCGCGTCCGAGCACGCCATGGTCAAAGTCGGTACCGTTATCGATCCGGACATGCGCGATGAGCTGCATGTAACCGTGGTTGCTACCGGCCTGGGTGCAAAAATCGAGAAGCCTGTGAAGGTCATCGACAACACCCTGCACACCAGCCAGGCCAGCCAGGCAGCTGCCGCTCCAGCCCCTGCTCGCCAGGAACTGCCGTCGGTCAACTACCGTGACCTGGACCGTCCGACCGTGATGCGCAACCAGGCTCAGGCCGGTGCTGCGGCGTCCCGTAGCCCGAATCCGCAAGATGACCTGGACTACCTGGACATCCCGGCATTCCTGCGTCGTCAGGCCGATTAATGGAATGTATCAGGGCTATGAAGGTGATTGGTGTTCAGCAAAGGTCTGGTCTGCTATTATCGCCAGCCTTTGTTGATACCAGTTCGCAATTTGCGCTGAAGCGGTCCAAGCCATGATTAAACAACGCACCCTGAAGAATATTATTCGTGCCACAGGTGTAGGTCTGCACTCCGGGGAGAAGGTATACCTGACCCTCAAGCCTGCACCTGTCGACACCGGCATCGTGTTTGTGCGTGCCGACCTGGACCCTGTGGTGCAGATTCCTGCTCGCGCGGAAAACGTTGGCGAAACCACTATGTCGACCACATTGGTCAACGGTGACGTCAAAGTGGACACGGTGGAGCACTTGCTCTCGGCCATGGCTGGCCTGGGCATCGATAACGCCTACGTCGAGCTCTCCGCGTCCGAAGTCCCGATCATGGATGGCAGCGCTGGCCCCTTCGTATTCTTGATTCAATCTGCCGGCCTGGAAGAACAGGACGCAGCCAAGAAGTTCATTCGCATTCTGCGGGAAGTGACAGTAGAAGACGGCGACAAGCGCGCCACCTTCGTCCCGTTCGAAGGCTTTAAAGTGAGCTTTGAGATCGATTTCGATCACCCGGTATTCCGTGACCGCACCCAAAGTGCAAGCGTGGATTTTTCCAGCACTTCGTTCGTAAAAGAAGTCAGCCGCGCCCGCACCTTTGGTTTCATGAGTGACATCGAGTACCTGCGCAAGCACAACCTCGCACTCGGCGGCAGCGTGGAAAATGCCATTGTGGTCGACGCGGATGGTGTACTGAACGAAGACGGCCTTCGCTATGAAGACGAATTCGTGAAGCACAAGATCCTCGATGCAATCGGTGACCTCTACCTGCTGGGCAATAGCCTGATAGGCGAGTTCAAAGGCTTCAAGTCGGGCCACGCCCTTAACAACCAGCTGCTGCGCAAGTTGATTGAGCAGACAGACGCTTGGGAAGTCGTGACCTTCGAAGATGCCAGCACCGCACCGATCTCTTACATGCGTCCCGTTGCGGCGGTGTAAGTAACAACTCTCTTTCTTTAGTTTTGAAAGGCTGCCTTCGGGTGGCCTTTTTTTATGCCCGGCGAAGATTCAAATGTGGGAGCTGGNCTTATAGGTAGCTGACCCACCGCCATCGCAGGCAAGCCAGCTCCCACACCTGACCTCATCAGTTTGAGGTTTTTGAAACATCCACTATCCGGTTACGGCCGCTGTGCTTGGCCTGATACAACGCCTGGTCAGCCTTGAGCAGCAGGTCTTCAAGGGAAATACGGCTGTGCTTCTGCCAGGTACTCAGGCCGATGCTTACGGTGATCGGTTGCTCATCCCCGGCCACTCTCGGCAAGTGCTGGACCCCCTTGCGGATATGCTCGGCGATCACCCACGCGCCCTTGGCGTCGGTATTGGGCAGCACCACCGCGAACTCTTCACCGCCATAACGCGCCGCCAGGTCGGCAGGGCGGCGGATATGGCTGGCGATCACATGCGCGACTGCACGCAACGCCTCATCGCCGCCCTGGTGACCATGGCGGTCGTTGAAGGCCTTGAAGTGGTCCACATCGATCATCAGTACGCTCAACGACTCGGTGGAGCGTTGTGCCCGGTCCCATTCCAGCCGCAAGCGTTCGTCCAGCGTGCGACGGTTGGCCAGGCCGGTAAGGGCGTCGGTGGCTGCCAGTTCTGACAGCACCTGTTCAGCCCGATGGCGGCGGCGCAACTCCATGCACAGTGCCCAAGTCAGCCACAACAGGCCCACGCACAACACTCCGGTCGCGATGCTGACCAGCCACGCCGCACGCCGCCAGGGTGCGAACATTTCATCGCTGGACAATGCCACCGCCACGATCAGCGGCAAGTTGCCCACATTCGAAAAACTGTAGAGCCGTGCCTGGCGATCGACACTGGAGATACTTTGGAAGCTGCCGTCCCGTTCGCGCAGCATGCGCGCCACATTCGGGCGCTGGCTCAGGTCCTTGTCGACGATATCTGCTTCCAGCAGAGGCTCTTGCGCCAGCAGGATGCCTTGGTGGTTGAGCAGGTTGATGGTGCTGTTGCTGCCGATGTTCAAGCTGCTGAACAACTGATGAAAGTACGACAGGCGCATGGACGCGACCGCCACTCCCAGGAAACGCCCATCCGGTGACGAAACGCGACGGCTGAACGCGATGCGCCAGGGGTCGGCACACTGGCAGCGCGCCATGAACGGGCGGCTGATATACAAGCCCAGGTCGGGGTTGGTGCGGTGCGCCTGAAAATAGTCCCGATCGGCAAAGTTACCCAGCTTTGGCGTGAGCAGGGACGAATCGGCAATCACCTCGCCGGCCGGGTCCAACAGCAGGATATCGCCCTTGTAGGGCGCCGCTGCGGAACGATCAAACAGCACCAGGTGCCTGATGCTCTCTGAAACGTCTTGCAGGTCGGTGCGCTCGGTGGCGCTGATCAAGCCTTTGAGGGCCATGTCGTAAAGTTCGACATTGCGCAGCACGTCCGCGTCGATCAATTGAGTGATGGTATTGGCGGTGCGCTTGGCCGTCTGCAGGGTATTGGCATGTTCACGAATCAGCAGCGCAGTGACGACCCCCACGATCAGCAACACCGTGAGCGTACTGCCCAGGATCAGCAGGCGCTCCGGGCGGCGGTTGGGGCGGGTAAGGCTTGAACTCATCGGGCACACTTCTGCGTTGAGAATGCCCTTAGCGTAGTAGCAACTCTTAAATATGGCTGTAGGAGCGAGCTTGCTCGCGAAAACTCACAGACGCCGCGTTTATTCAGGAAGCACGCGTTATCGTTAACGTTTTTCGCGAGCAAGCTCGCTCCCACCTGTACTCAGAACACGTTGATCGGGTAATCCACGATCACACGGTATTCATCCACATCGCGGTCCACTGCAGAGTAGCCATTGCTGCCGCGATTGGTCGCCCATTGCAGGCGCACGGCCAAGTCCTTGGCCTTGCCGCCCTGCACCACATATTTCAGGTCGATATCGCGCTCCCAGTGCTTGGCGTCCTTGCCATCGGCGCTGTACCAGTTGCTGTAGCCACGACTGTTGGGGTCGACCTTGGTCAGGTCGGTCTTGCCGCTGATGTAGGACACGGCGGACGTCAGGCCGGGCACGCCGAGGCCGGCGAAGTCGTAGGCGTACTTGAGCTTCCAGGAGCGCTCGTTGGGCCCGTTGAAATCCGAGTACTGCTGGGAGTTGTCCAGGTACACGCTGTCGCCCTGGGTGATGTAGTCGAACGGCGTGTTGCCATTGACCCGCTGATAAGTCGCCGTGACGCTGTGGTTGCCCACGCCCACGGTGAAATGCAGGCTGTAGGTGTTGTTGTCGATACCCCCCAGCAGCGATTGGCCGGTGTCCTGGGTATGGTAGTAGTGCAGGCCGGGCGTCAGGCTGACCAGGTTGTTCAGGGCATAGGTGTATTCCACGTCGTAGTAATACTGGTGCCAGACGTCCTTGAGTTCGGAGGCGTACAGGTTGCTGGTCAGCCCCTCGATCCCGCTGAACGACACGCCAGCCCAGTCCAGGTGCTGGCTGTCGGTGTTGGCGGGCAGCGTGCCGTAGCTGGTGCCGATGCGCCGATGGCCGCTCTGGTTGTAGAGCTTGGTAAAACTGGCCTGGCCACCTTCGATCATCCAGCCGTCAAAGCTGTGGTTGGTCAGGCTCACGCCACGGAAAGTCTGCGGCAACATGCGCGTCATGCCGCCGGCGATCACCGGGTTGTTGAGGAACAGGTCGCCGGCTTTCAGTTCGGTGTCGAAGGCGCGCAGCTTCAAGGTGCCGCCAGCCGTCGAGAACGAACCCGGCGCTTTGCCGTTGCCGCTGCCATACGGAAGGATGCTGGAACCATCCGTACCACCACCGCCGTCGAGCTTGAGGCCGAGCATGGCATTGACGTCCAGGCCGAAGCCGACGGTGCCCTGGGTGTAGCCGGATTCGAAGGTGCCGATAAAGCCCTGGCCCCATTCCTTGCTGTCATCGGTATGAATATCGCGCCGGTCGCGGTTCATGTAGTAGTTGCGGGTGTTGATCGTGAGGTGTGAACCCTCGACGAAACCTTCGACGGGCGGGGCGTCTGCCGCGTGGGCAAGGGGGATGATCGTTGCTGCGATTGCGAGGAATAACGGGGTGAACGTCAGCGAGTTCTTCACCGGTGGAGCTCCTTTGGTCAATCATGAACGGCCAGTGTCGTGGGGGTGTGCCCGGCCTTTTTTCACGGCAAAAAAAAGCCGCTGAAGTCAGCGGCTTTAAGACAGATTCCCAGTGTAGAGCCCTGGAAATAAGTCGAGGGAAATTCGGGTGAGTGGTCAGCTGCCTTTGCCGTCGCGCTCATCGATGCGTCAAAGTAACGCAGGCGAGCGGTGCGATACAGAGTGTAACAAGATAATAACTATTGCCCAAACCGCAACAGTGAGGGCCATGGGATCTTCTGTGGGAGCTGGCTTGCCTGCGATGCAGACACCTCGGTATGCCAGNCCAGGCCTACCGTGGTGATGCTATCGCAGGCAAGCCAGCTCCCACATTTTGACCGAGTTGTTTAGATCGGCAGGGTGATACCAAACGTATTGCCACCGCCTTCACTACGCACAAACACATCCCCCCCATGCATCAACGCAATCGCCTTGACGATGGCCAGCCCCAGCCCATGATTGGCCCCGCTGTTGCTGCGCGATGCATCCACCCGATAGAAACGTTCAAACAGGCGTGGCAAGTGTTCGCTGGCAATGACCTCGCCGGGGTTGGTCACGCCAATCGTCACCTGGTGTGCCTGCACTTCAATGTGCACGTCGATGACGTGCCCCGGCGCCGTGTGTTGCACGGCATTGCTCAGCAGGTTGATCAGTGCGCGACGCAGGTGGGCCTTTTCGATCTGCACTACGGCATCGCCGTGCACGCGCACTTCGACCCGGGCGTCTTCGAGGATGAAGTCCAGGTAGTCGAGGGTGGTGGCCACTTCATCGGCCAGGGCACTTTCGATCAGCTTGGTGGCCTTGCTGCCCTGGTCGGCGCTGGCGAGGAACAGCATGTCATTGATGATCGAGCGCAGCCGTTCCAGCTCTTCCAGGTTCGATTGCAGCACCTCGAAATATTGCTCCGCCGACCGACCGCGAGTGAGGGCCACCTGAGTCTGGCCGATCAGGTTGGTGAGCGGCGAACGCAGTTCATGGGCGACGTCGGCGTTGAACGATTCCAGGCGCGAATACGCCTGCTCGACACGGTCGAGGGTGGCGTTGAACGAATTGACGAACTGGCTCAATTCCGGCGGCAGCGGCGACAGGTGCAGGCGCCCGGAGAGTTTCGGCGGTGCAAGCTTTTGCGCCTCATCCGAGAGTTTGCCCAGGGGCTTGAGGCCGATACGCGCGACCCAGAACCCCAACAGTGCCGCCAGTACCACACCGACCAGCGCCAGGCTGACCAATGCCACCAGCAAGTGATGCTGGGTGGCGCGGAAGTTCTCCGTGTCGATGGCAATCATGAAGCGCAGCGCCGGGCGCTGTTCCTTGGCTGCAAACTGGCTGACCAGCACCTTGAAGGGATAATCGTGACCCGGCAGGCGCAGGTCGCGCTTACCCGTGGCGCCCTCGGCAAAGGCACGAATCTGCGCATCCGGCTCACCGTATTCGTAGCTCGGGTCGCTGCTGACCACCCAGAAACGGATGCGCTTGTCTTCTTCCCCCAACAGCTTGAGCTTGGACCTGATCTTGGCCCAGTGCTCCGGCGTGCCGAAGCGATTGATCGACGACTCCAGCACGCTGTAGCGCGCATCCAGCTCGGCACCTGGCAACAACCCCAGGCCACGGTCGACCTGCTGGTACAGCGCGCCGCCGATCAACAGAAAGATCAGCAGCGCCACCAGGGTGAACATGCCACTCAGGCGCAGGGCGATGGAATTAGCGACCACTGTGGTTTTCCTGCATGCGATTCTCCAGCACATAGCCCATGCCACGAATGGTGTGCAGCAGCTTGTGTTCGAACGGTCCGTCGAGCTTGGCGCGCAGACGTTTGATCGCCACTTCCACCACGTTGGCATCGCTGTCGAAATTGATGTCCCAGACCATCTCGGCAATTGCAGTCTTGGACAGGATCTCGCCCTGGCGCCGCGCCAATACGCTGAGTAGCGAGAACTCCTTGGCGGTCAGGTCCAGGCGTACACCGTTGCGGCTGGCCTTGCGGCTGATCAGGTCGATCCACAGGTCGGCGACGGTGACCTGCACCGGTTCATGGCCGCCGCTGCGGCGGGTCAGGGCTTGCAGGCGGGCCACCAGTTCCAGGAACGAAAACGGCTTGCCCAGGTAATCATCGGCGCCTTCGCGCAGGCCGCGGATACGGTCTTCCACGCGCTCGCGGGCGGTGAGCATGATCACCGGCGTCTGCTTGCGGGCGCGCAACGCTCGCAATACGCCAAAGCCGTCCAGGCCGGGCAACATCACATCGAGCACGATCACCGCGTACTCATTCTCCAGCGCCAGGTGCAGACCCTCGACGCCTTCACGTGCCACGTCGACGGTATAGCCTTGCTCCGTCAGGCCGCGGTGCAGGTAGTCTGCGGTTTTTTCTTCATCTTCAATAATCAGGACGCGCATGACCGCCTCAGTGTGTGGTCGCCAGCGTCAGCGCTGGTTTGGGCCTGTGGAAAAAACGTTCAAGGTACAAGTATATGACCGGCGTGGTGAACAGCGTCAGCGCCTGGCTCACCAGCAAGCCACCGACCACCGCGATGCCCAGCGGCTGGCGCAGTTCCGCCCCAGGGCCTGCGCCGAGCATCAACGGCACCGCGCCGAGCAACGCAGCAAGGGTGGTCATGATGATCGGCCGGAACCGCGTGACGCAGGCTTCATAAATCGCATCTTCGGGTGGCAGCCCGCGTACCCGCTGCGCCTCCAGGGCGAAGTCGATCATCAAGATACCGTTTTTCTTCACGATGCCGATCAGCAGCACCAGGCCGATCAAGGCCATGATCGAAAAGTCCTGGCCCAGCACCCACAGCATGATCAGCGCACCGAGGCCCGCCGAGGGCAGGGTGGAAATGATCGTCAGCGGGTGCACAAAACTCTCATACAGCACACCCAGAATAATGTAGACCGCTACCAGCGCCGCGAGGATCAGCCAGGGTTGGCTGGCCAGCGAGCTCTGGAACGCCTGGGCCGCACCCTGGAAGTTGCCGATGATTGTGCTCGGCATCCCGATTTCGTTTTTGGCCTGGTCGAGCATGATCACTGCATCGCCCAGGGCCACGCCGGGCGCGAGGTTGAATGACAGGTTGGCGGCGGGGAACATGCCGTCATGGCTGATGGACAACGGCCCGACTGTGGGCGGGTCGACTTTGGCCAAGGCCGACAGCGGCACCATTTCATTGGTCAGTGGCGAGCGCAGGTAAAAATAGTCGAGGCTTTCGGCCTTGCCGCGCTGTTGGCTGTTCAGTTCAAGTATCACTTGGTACTGGTTGATCTCGGTCTGGAACTCGTTGATCTGGCGCTGGCCGAAGGCGTCGTACAACGCCTGGTCGACATCGGTGGCGGTCAGCCCGAAGCGCGCGGCGGCCTGGCGGTCGATGCTGATATGGGTGATGCTGCCGCCCAGTTGCAGGTCGTTGGACAGGTCGCGAAACGCCGGGTTGGCGCGCAGTTTTTCGGTGAGGCGCTGGGTCCAGGTGTTCAGCGTCGGGCCATCGTTGCTCTTGAGCACGTATTGGTACTGGGCGCGGCTGGGGCCGGAGCTCAGGTTGATGTCCTGGCCGGCGCGCAGGTACAGCACGATGCCCGGCACCTTCGCCAACTGCGGGCGGATGCGGTCGATGAACTGGCTGGCGGACACATCGCGCTCACTGCGGTCTTTCAAGGCGATCCAGAAGCGGCCGTTGGCGATGGTCTGGTTGCTGCCGGTAACGCCCACCGAATGGGAAAACGCCTGCACCGCCGGGTCGGCCTTGACGATCTCGGCCAGGGCCTTGTGCTTGGCGACCATGTCCTTGTACGACACATCGGCCGCCGCTTCGCTGGTGCCGAGCACGAAACCGGTGTCCTGCACCGGGAAGAATCCCTTGGGAATGAACACATATCCGACCACCGCCAGGGCCAGGGTTACCACGAAGATCGCGGCCATGCTGCGTTGGTGCGCCAGGGCACGGCGCAAGTTGCGCGCATAGCCGGCCAGCAGGCGTTCGCTGAAGCTGGGTTTGGCGTGGGCAGGGTGGGTAGGGGCACGCATGAACAAGGCGGCCAGCGTCGGTGCCAATGTCAGCGAAACTACCACTGAAATCAGAATGGTCGCGGTGGCCGTCAACGCAAACTCCTTGAACAACCGACCGACCACTCCGCCCATGAACAGCAGCGGAATAAACGCCGCCACCAACGAGAAGCTGATGGATACCACGGTAAAGCCAATTTCTCCCGAGCCCTTGATCGCTGCTTCGCGCTTGCCCAGGCCTGCCTCCAGGTGCCGATGGATGTTCTCCACCACCACAATCGCATCGTCCACCACAAAGCCCACGGCGATCACGATGGCCACTAGAGTCAGGTTGTTCAGGCTGAACCCCATCACATACATCAGGGCGAAACTGGCCACCAGCGAGACACCCAGCACCGCAGACACAATCAGCGTCGCCGACAGTTGACGCAGGAACAACGCCATCACCGCCACCACCAGCAGGATGGCGATCAGCAGGGTCATTTCCACTTCGTGCAGTGAGGCGCGGATAGTCTTGGTGCGATCGGTCAACACGCTGACCTGCACCGAGGCCGGCAACATGCCTTGCAGGCGCGGCAGCTCGGCTTGAATGCGGTCGACGGTGTCGACGATGTTGGCGCCGGGCTGGCGCGAAATCACCAGGTTCACCCCAGGCGTATCGCCGGACCAGGCTTGTACGTAGGCGTTTTCCGAGCCGTTGACGACGTTGGCGATATCGCGCAGTTGAACTGGCGCACCGTTCTTGTAGGAAACGATCAGTTGGCCGTATTCCTCCGGGTGAAACAGCTGGTCGTTGGTCGACAGGGTGGACACGCTGTTTTCGCCATAGATCGCGCCCTTGGCCAGGTTGAGGCTCGACTGCTGGATGACCAGGCGTATATCGGCGAGCGTCAGGCCAATGGCCGCGAGCTTGTCAGGGGAGGCCTGCACGCGAATCGCCGGGCGTTGCTGGCCGGTGATGTTGATCTGGCCGACGCCGTCGATCTGGCTGATCTGGCGCGCCAGCAGGGTTTCCACGTAGTCGCTCAGCTCGGTGCTGGGCATGCTGCTGGAACTGACGCTGAGGATCAGCACCGGGCTGTCTGCCGGGTTGACCTTCCTCCAGGTAGGCAAGCTCGGCATGTCGCTGGGCAGCTTGCCGGACGCGGTGTTGATCGCGGCCTGGACTTCCTGGGCGGCGGTGTCGATGCTTTTTTCCAGGGTGAACTGCAGGGTCAAGAGGCTGGAGCCCAAGGCGCTGCTGGAGGTCATCTGGGTCATGCCGGGGATGGCGCTGAACTGCACCTCCAGGGGCGTGGCCACCGATGAGGCCATGGTGTCCGGGCTGGCGCCGGGCAGTTGCGCGGTGACCTGTATTGTCGGGAATTCCGCTTCCGGCAGTGGCGCGACGGCCAGGTTCGGGAAGGCAATAATCCCCAGCAACACCAACGCGAAGGTCAACAGCAGGGTGGCGACCGGGTGATCAACGCACCAGGCTGAGGGCGACCGGCTTGCGCTCATGGCTGCACCTGGGCATCGGCGGTGTGGATCACTTGCGGCGGCTCCTTGAGCACCTCCACCTGCGCACCGGCCTTGAGCCGAGATTGCCCATCGCTGACCAGCACATCGCCGGCCCGCACGCCTTTGATGATATTGATGTCGCTGTTCTGGTAGGCGACTTGCACCGGTACCACCTCGACTTTGTCAGCGTTTACGCGGTACACGAAATGTGAGTCCAGCCCACGCTGCACCACGGTCGGCGGTACCACCAGGGCGTTCTTGTCGAGGGCCGTCTGGATTTTGATGGTCACCAGTTGTCCCGGCCATAGCTTATGCGCCGGGTTGCTGAACTCGGCCTTGGCCCGCAGGGTGCCGGTGGTGGAACTGATCTGGTTGTCGATCAGGCTCAGGTGGCCTTCGCCGAGCAGGTCGCCGGTCTGGCCATCGGTGTCGGCGCCCAGGTAGGCGTCGACGGTGGCCCGGGTGGGGGCGGCGATCAGGCCCTGCAAGGTTGGCAGCATCTGCTGTGGCAGCGAGAACTCAACGGCAATCGGGTCGAGTTGGGTGACGGTAAACAGCCCCTGGGTGTCGCTCATGCGCAGGAAGTTGCCTTCGTCCACATTGCGGATCCCCACGCGGCCGCTGACCGGGGAGCGAATCTGGGTATAGGAAAGTTGTACTTGAGCCGCATCAATGGCCGCCTGATTGCCCTGCACCGTGGCCTTGAGCTGGTTGACCAGTGCCTGTTGCTGGTCATAGGTCTGTTTCGACACACCGTCGTCGATGCTCAGCGCCTTGTAACGCTTGAGATTGACCAACGCCACTTGCAACTGTGCCTGGCTTTCGCCCAATTGCGCCTTGGCCTGGTCGAGGCTGGCGCGGATCGAGCGGTCGTCGATGGTGGCCAGCAGATCGCCCGCTTTCACTGATTGGCCTTCCTTGACCAGCAGTTGTGTGAGGATGCCGTCGATTTGCGGGCGAATCACCACGCTGTGCAACGACAGCACTGAGCCTATGCCGCTGACAAACCTGGGAACGTCCTGTTGCGCGACGTTCACCACCCGTACCGGGATCGCCGTGGGCGCTGCCAGGCGGGGCTTGGCAGGCCGTGTTACTGCCCAGGCGGCCACCGCCAATACCAAGAGGATGCCCACCATCAGGGCCGTGTTTCGTTTTATCTGCATGGGAGGCGCCGGGGCGCAGTTGCACGTTTTAAGCTGCAAGCTGCCAGTTGAAGGTTGGGTAGCTGCTTTATAGCCCGGTAATGCGGTCAGCACGGTGACGCCAAACTGACAGCCGCGACAGCTAGCGCTTTTTACTTGTGGCTTGAAGCTTACCGCTCGCCGCTTTGCCCCCGTATACTGGCGCTTTTACACCTATAGCTGCGCCGGAGCCCTTATGACTTCCCCAACCCAACCCCCTGTCGACGCGGCTGACCCCGTCGATTCGGCCACCGCCGACGGCGTTGAAAAAGCCGAGATCCCGGCGTTCAAGTTCCCCTTCAAACCGGGTGAGCTGGCTGGCGCCAAGAATGCCAGCCAGCCCTGGTACAAAGGCGGCGCCAAGAACGGCCATACCAAGACGCCAGGCATGGCGCCTCCGGGCACTCGCCGCTCCATGGGTAAACGCTGAGATTAAAGCGTTGCGTGCGTTATAGGCAGTTGCCTACATCGCCCGTGGACATTTCTGCTTGTAGGTCCGCGACCGATTCTTGAAAGCTTGCACAGCGTTTGCTTCGTCCCGATGACGCTCATCGGGGCGTGGTGAGTCAGCTTTCCGGAAAAGGACATTCCCGTGGCCCTGATACACCTTTGTGCGGTGCTTGCCCTCTTGCTCTCGACAAGTGTCGTTGCCGCCGACGTTCAACCGCGGCGTGAAATCCGTTTCGCCGTCGCCGCGCATTTTCCGCCTTTTCAAAGCCGCAATTCCCAAGGGCAATTGGTGGGGCTGAACATCGAACTGGGCAATGCCCTGTGCGAGCAGCTCAACGTGCGCTGTACCTGGGTTGACCAGATCGTCATGGAGAATTTCCCCGCCCTTGAAGCCAGGCAGTTCGACGCGATCATGGGCATGGCGCCCACCTGCAGTCGACGGCGACGGGTGAGTTTCACCCGTGATCTCTACCCGATCACCACTCGGCTGGTGGCGCGTAAAACCTCGGGCCTGCGCCCTAATCGACGGTCGCTCAGAGGCAAGCGTGTCGGGGTGCTGGTGCGCAGTAATCGGGAAGCCTTTGCCCTGTCGCAGTGGGCGCCGGCAGGGGTAATCATCAGGAGTTTCTGGCTCAACGACCAACTGGTGCAGAGCCTGGTTTCGGGCGATATTGATGCGACCCTTCAAGGCGCCGTGGAGATCCGAGAGGCCCTGCTAGACACGCCCCAGGGCTTGGACTTCAATTTCATGGGGCCGCCTGTGTCGTCTGGCCTGCTGGGTAATAGCGTGGCGATTGCGGTGCGAAAAACCGATACCGCGTTGCGTAATGAGCTTAATCACGCGTTTGAGCAACTGATGCACAATGGCGAATACCAACGCATCCTCCAGCCCTATCGCCTCGATGTGTTGCCTGCCCATCCATGAGCGCTATTGTGTGAGTGCAACTCTGCTCCCGAGAGGCGCCTATCTACCTGACACTCCGAGCTCCAAATGTGGGAGCTGGCTTGCTGCGATGACGGCCTGACAGCCTGCGACTATCTAGCTGACACCCCACAGTTGGATCGAGGGGCGTCAGGGAAATTGTCGTCGAATGGTAGGCCGTCGCGGGAGCAAGCTCCCTCGCCACAGGTCCAGCGTCGCGCTGAAGTTGAGTAGATACCTACGCCAAAATAAGGCTGTAGTAGCCTAAGCCGCCCTCAACGAGATAAACGCATAATTGGCCGGCACCTCAGTGGCAATGCGCGCCCCGGCATCCAGCACCTGTTCAGCGATGTCCATCCCCGACACATGAAATACCCATTCATTGGCCATTGCCGGCTGTTCAAGCGCCTGCTCAATGGCCTGGGCAAACGCCTGCATGTCCGGCAGGTACGCGGTAAACCCATCGCCCTTGAGTGCGGTCGTGCGAATGCCAAGCAACGCGCACACCGCTTCTTTGGTCTGCACGTCATCACGGTCGGCCTGGCGTGAACGGCGAATCAGTTCGGCCAGTTGCGCATCCATCAACTCACCACCGACGATCAGCGCAGGGCCTTGCTCCCAGGATTCCGGCGGGCAGTCCTTGGCGCTTGGGTTCAGTGGGATATGCGGGTTGATCTCCATCGGGTAGATGCGGCACACCAGCGGGCGCCGTTCGTAGATGCGGCAGCGGTTGTCTTCGTCAAGATTCCGGCAGCGTCCGGCGTTGTAGGCGGCAAAGGTAATTGCCACAAACGCCTCGGTATTGCCGCTGGGCACGATCACTGAGCGGCGCTCGGCATGTTCCCGTTGTTGCAGGGGCAGGCCCAGGCCGTTACCCAGAAAGCCCTCCACCAGAACGATGACGTTACCGCCGTCCGCCGCCCAGTTGCGGGCTTCTTCGAGGGTCAGGGGTACGTGATGGTCGCTGCAGCATTTACCGCAACCGACGCAGGAAAAGTGTGTGTTCATGGCGGATCTGTCACCAGGCAAGGTCAGAGGGCACGCTTGAGGGGTGACGGGTTTTTACCTCTATCTACCGCTCAAGGGCTCTGGAAGCAAGTTATGCGCCAGTGAGGATCAGCCCTTGGATACGATGTCGCGCAGCACAAATCGCATGCCCGCACTTTCATACAGTTGCCGGGCGCGCAGGTTGCTCTCCAGCACCTTGAGGTCCACATAGGGTTCACCGCGCTGCTTGAATACCTGGAAGCTGTGCAGCAGCAAGGCGCGGCCCAGCCCTTGGCCTTGGGCGCAGGGGTGTACGGCCAGGTTCTTGATAAAGGCGCTGGTCCAGCATTGGGCCACTGCGAGGACACCGTCGTGGTTACTGGCCACCAGACACAGCGTCGGGTCGTACTCGGCATCGGTGACGAACTGCTGGCGCCACTCCTCCAGGTGGCCGACACGGCCGCCGCCCTGGTCCTGGGTCATGCGCAGCACGGCATGGATCGCCGGGGCCAGTTCATCGCGATAATGATCCAGCCCGGTATCCGCTGGCCACTGCGGGGCGGGCAGGCTGCCGGTGAGGTCGCGACGCAGCAGCTGGTAATACTCGCCCAAGGCTTACAGGCCCTTTTGCGCCACGGTTTGTGCGGCGACGACCAGGCATTTGGTCAATTCTGGGGATGAGAATTTGGTGAGTACTGAGTCGGCACCGGCCAGGCGTGCTTTTTCGCTGTTCATCGCGCTGTCCAGGGAGGTGTGCAACAGCACGTAGAGGTCCTTGAAATCCGGGGTTTCGCGCAGGGTGCGGGTGAGGGCGTAGCCGTCCATCTCAGACATCTCGATGTCCGACACCACTACGTTGATCTGTTCAACCGTGCCTTGCAGCTCCAGCAACACGTCGATGGCTTCCTTGGCGCTGCGTGCGGTGTGGCAGGTCAGGCCGAGGTTGCGCAGGGTGTGGACCGATTGCTGCAAAGCCACCTGGCTGTCGTCCACCACCAGGATGCGGGCGTTGCCCAGCACTTCGGCTTCTTCCATGGTCAGGTCGGTCGGCGCCGCTTCAATCGGTGCCGGGGCGATGCCATGGATGACTTTCTCGATATCCAGCACCTGCACCAGCCCACCTTCCACCTGGGTCACCCCGGTGATAAACGCCCGATTGCCGCCGGAGCCGTAGGGAGGCGGGCGGATATCGGTGGTCAGGCAATGCACGATCTTGCTCACCGCCTGCACGTGCAGGCCCTGTTTGGAACGGCTGACATCGGTGACGATCAGGCAGCCGCCATCCGGGTCTTGCAAGGGCATTTCACCCAGGGCGCGGCTCAAGTCGATCACCGACAACGAGGCGCCGCGCAAGGTGGCGATGCCTTTGACGTGCGGGTGGGACTCCGGCAGCTTGGTCAACGGCGGGCAGGGGATGATCTCGCTGACTTTCAACAGGTTGATGGCCATCAGCTTGCCGCTGCGCAAGGTAAAGAGCAGAAGCGAGAGTGAGTCTGCGCGGGCTTTGGTGGTGGACATAAAAACCTTCTGTGGATCAGGGATGACGATCTATACACCGTTATCGACCTTGTCCTCGAAAACTGTAGGAGCGAGCTTGCTCGCGAAGAACTTCAAAGCGCCGCGTTAAAACAGATTTTGCGCGTTATCGTTGACGTTTTTCGCGAGCAAGCTCGCTCCTACAGTGGGGTGGGGTGTCAGCCCTTCCAGGCCTGTGGGTTCACCAGATCCTGCGGGCGTTGGCCCAGCAGGGCGCTGCGCAGGTTGTCCACGGCGCGGTTGGCCATGGCTTCGCGGGTTTCACCGGTGGCCGAACCAATATGCGGCAGGGTCACCGCATTGCTCAGCTGGAACAACGGCGATTCAGCCAGCGGTTCCTTTTCATACACATCCAGCCCGGCGCCACGAATGCGTTGGGTTTGCAGGGCTTCGACCAGCGCTGGCTCATCCACCACCGGCCCACGGGAAATATTGATCAGAATCGCGCTGGGCTTCATCAACGCCAGCTCCCGAGTGCTGATCAGGTGATGGGTCTTGTCGCTCAACGGCACCACCAGGCAGACGAAATCCGCCTCGGCCAGCAACTGCTCCAGGCTGCGAAACTGCGCGCCCAGTTCCTGCTCCAGCGCGGTCTTGCGGCTATTGCCGCTGTAAAGGATTGGCATATTGAAGCCCAGGCGCCCACGCCGGGCCACGGCCGCGCCGATATTGCCCATGCCGACAATGCCCAGGGTCTTGCCGTGCACATCGCAACCAAACAAAGGCGCGCCCACGCTGGCTTTCCATTGGCCGGCCTTGGTCCAGGCATCCAATTCGGCCACGCGGCGGGCGCTGCTCATCAGCAACGCAAAGGCCAGGTCGGCAGTGCTCTCGGTGAGCACATCGGGGGTGTTGGTGAGCAGGATCCCGCGCTCATTGAAGTACGGCACGTCGTAGTTGTCGTAGCCCACCGACACACTGGACACCACTTCCAGCTTGCTCGCGCTTTCAAGCTGCTCGCGGCCCAGCTTGCGACCCACACCGATCAAACCATGGACGTGGGGCAGGGCTTCGTTGAACTGTGCATTGATGTCACCCAGCTTGGGGTTGGGCGCGATCACCTCGAAATCCTGTTGCAGGCGTTCGATCATCGGCGGGGTGATACGGCTGAAGGCCAGGACAGTCTTTTTCATGACAGAACTCCACTCAACATGTGGGAGCTGGCTTG
>NZ_JBQEQE010000002.1:0-26206 GCF_052046095.1 Pseudomonas sp. 22072 | reverse complement strand
ACCGTCATCGCAGGCAAGCCAGCTCCCACAATAAATTTTTAGGGGGTGGGAAGCAGCATTTCAAAATCAGTTCGCCATCCGCACACCACCGCTCAACTCATACGCCACCAACTCCGCCTGGTGCGCCGCCAGAATTTCCGGCAACGAACCGCGCAGGTATTCCACCCAGGTCTTGATCTTCGCATCCAGGTATTGGCGCGAAGGATAGATGGCGTACAGGTTCAACTCCTGGGACCGGTAGGTCGGCATCACCCGCACCAGTGTGCCGTTGCGCAGCCCTTCGATGGCGGCGTACACCGGCAGCAGGCCGACGCCCATGCCGCTGGTGATCGCGGTTTTCATCGCATCGGCCGAGTTAACCAGGAAGGGCGAGCTGTTGATCGCCACGCTTTCCTGGCCTTCAGGGCCGTTGAAGGTCCATTTGTCCAGCTGGACCACCGGGCTGACCAGGCGCAGGCACGCATGGTTGAGCAAGTCCTGGGGCCGCTGTGCGCAGCCCTTGGCCTTGACGTAGTCCGGCGAGGCGCAGGCGATGCTGTAGGTGATGCCCAGGCGCTGGGAAACGAAACCTGAGTCCGGCAGTTCGCTGGCCAGCACGATGGACACGTCGTAGCCCTCGTCGAGCAAATCCGGCACGCGGTTGGCCAGGGTCAGGTCGAAGGTCACGTCGGGATGGGTGCGGCGATAGCGGGCAATGGCGTCAATAACGAAATGCTGGCCGATGCCGGTCATGGTGTGCACTTTCAACTGCCCGGCCGGGCGCGCATGGGCGTCACTGGCTTCGGCCTCGGCCTCCTCGACATAGGCGAGGATCTGCTCGCAGCGCAGCAAATAGCGTTTGCCGGCTTCGGTCAGCGCGATGCGCCGGGTGGTGCGGTTGAGCAAGCGGGTTTGCAGGTGGGCCTCAAGGTTGGAGACCGCGCGCGAGACGTTGGCCGTGGTGGTGTCCAGTTGCACGGCGGCGGCGGTGAAGCTGCCGGCTTCGGCCACACAACTGAAGGCGCGCATGTTTTGCAAAGTGTCCATGGAGTGTTCTCAAGGGAGATAGCAAATTGTGACAGAAAGTTACGCTTTCAGTGATCCCTACCAACGGATTATCGCCTGAACGGTAACAAAGATTCACAGGAATGCCAGCTTATCGTCCTCCCTGGCGCCGCCTAGAATTGCGCCACCTCTCCCGCAACACCCTCTCAGGAATTCGCTTGCCGTGCCGCGTCGCATCAGCAGAGAGCTGAAGACTCTCAGTGTTTGGGCTTTAACGTCAGTCATCAGCGGTTGCATCGGAACCGGAGGAATCGCCCCGCAAGGCCAGGCGATCAACGCCAATAGCCTGGCCACCGACGCCGCGATCCAGAGCGCCGACCGCGACGCCCACTGGCCCACCGCCCAATGGTGGCAGGCCTACGGCGACCCGCAGCTCAACCGTTGGGTCGAACTCGCCACCCGCAACAGCCCCAGCCTGGCCGTGGCCGCCGCCCGCGTACGCCAAGCTCGGGCGCTGGCCGGCGTGGCCGAGTCGGCCGAGTCGCTGCAGATCAACAGCGACACCACCCTCAAGCGTCACAACTGGCCGAAGGATCAGTTCTACGGCCCCGGCCAATTGAGCGGCGCCAACACCTGGGACAACAATTCGTCCCTGGGCCTGAGCTACGCCCTCGACCTGTGGGGCCGGGAAAGCAACACGACCGAACGTGCGGTCGACCTGGCGCACATGAGCGCCGCCGAAGCGCGCCTGGCCCAGCTCGAACTGCAAAACAACGTGGTGCGCGCCTATATCCAGCTGTCGTTGCAGTACGCCAACCGTGACATCGCGGCCGCCACCCTGGCCCAGCAACAGCAGATCCTGGACCTGGCCAACAAACGCCTGGCCGCTGGGATCGGTACTCACTTTGACGTCAGCCAGGCCGAAACCCCGCTGCCGGAAACCCATCGCCAACTGGATGCCCTGGACGAGGAAATCGCCCTGAGCCGTAACCAACTGGCGGCGTTGGCCGGCAAAGGCCCGGGGGAGGGCGCGCAGTTGCAGCGCCCGACCCTGGCCCTCGCCGCGCCGTTGAAATTGCCCTCCAGCCTGCCGGCGCAATTGCTCGGCCAACGCCCGGACGTGGTCGCCAGTCGCTGGCAGGTAGCGGCCCAGGCACGGGGTATCGATGTGGCTCATGCAGGCTTCTATCCCAACGTCGACCTGGTCGGCAGCCTTGGCTACATGGCCACTGGGGGCGGCATGCTGGAATTCCTGGCCGGCAAGAAATTCAACTACAACGTCGGCCCGGCGATCACCTTGCCGATCTTCGACGGCGGCCGCCTGCGTGCGCAATTGGGTGAAGCCAGTGCCGGCTACGACATCGCGGTGGCCCAGTACAACCAGACCCTGGTCAATGCGCTCAAGGGCATCAGTGACCAGTTGATCCGCCGCGAGTCCATGGACAAACAGTCGGCCTTCGCCGCGCAGTCGGTGGCCTCGGCGCAGAAAACCTACGACATCGCCATGGTCGCCTATCAACGCGGCCTCACTGACTACCTCAACGTGCTCAACGCCCAAACCTTGTTGTTTCGCCAGCAGCAGATCGAACAACAGGTGCAGGCGGCACGCCTCAGCGCCCATGCCGAGCTGGTGACCGCCTTGGGCGGCGGCCTCGGTGCTGGCGATGATGTGCCCACGGCTGCCAAGACACTCCCAAGCAAGACTCCGGCGGCGCTCGCCGTGTTTGATCACTGAGTAGGCCTTGATGACTCCCTTGCCTGCACCGCTGCGCTGGCTGCATTCCCTTGAGTGGCGCCGTGGTTTCTTCGACTGGGCGCGCAGTGATGGCGTGACCTGGGTGTATATCTTCAAAGTGCTGGTCGCTGCGTTCCTGACGCTGTGGCTGGCCATGCGCCTGGAACTGCCGCAACCGCGCACAGCGATGATCACCGTATTTATCGTGATGCAGCCCCAGAGCGGCCAGGTGTTCGCCAAGAGTTTCTACCGTTTCCTAGGGACCTTGGCAGGCTCGGCGGTGATGGTGCTGTTGATCGCCTTGTTTGCGCAGAACACCGAACTGTTCCTGGGGGCGCTGGCGATCTGGGTCGGCATTTGCACCGCCGGTGCCACGCGCAACCGCAACTTTCGCGCCTATGGGTTCGTGCTCGCCGGCTACACCGCGGCGATGGTCGGCCTGCCGGCCCTGGCCCACCCGGACGGCGCCTTCATGGCGGCGGTGTGGCGGGTGCTGGAAATTTCTCTGGGGATACTGTGCTCGACACTGGTCAGCGCCGCCATCCTGCCGCAGACCTCCAGCGCCGCCATGCGCAACGCGCTGTACCAGCGCTTCGGTGTGTTCGCGCTGTTCGTGACTGACGGCCTGCGCGGGCGCAGCCAGCGCGAAGGCTTCGAGGCCAGCAACGTGCGCTTTATTGCCGAAGCCGTGGGCCTGGAAGGCTTGCGTAGCGTCACCGTGTTTGAGGACCCGCACATGCGTCGGCGCAACGGGCGGCTCAGTCGCCTCAACAGCGAATTCATGAGCATCACCACACGCTTCAACGCCTTGCACCAATTGCTCGAACGCTTGCGCGCCGATGAGGCCGACCATGTGGTGGCAGCGATCAAACCCGGCCTGCAAGACCTGGCCGAAGTGCTCGACAGCTTCTCTGGCCGCGCCCTCACCAGCCCCGATGCCGCGCGCCTGGTCAACCAACTGAGCGCCTACAAGGACGGCCTGCCCGCCAAGGTGCGCAGCCTGCGGGCGAGCTTCCAGGAGGGCAACCCGACGGACGCCGAGCAGTTGGATTTCCACACTGCCTACGAGCTGCTGTACCGTTTCGTCGACGACCTGCACAACTACGCGCAAACCCACGCGTCCCTGGCCGAGCATCGCCATGCGCGGGAGGATTGGCACGAAGCCTACACGCCAAAGACCAACTGGTTGGCCTGTGCCGCTGCCGGGGTGCGCGCCTCGTTTATCCTGGTTGTGCTGGGCAGTTACTGGGTGGCCACTGCCTGGCCCAGCGGCGCCACCATGACCCTGATCGCGGCGGCCACGGTGGGCCTGTCTGCTGCCACGCCCAACCCCAAGCGCATGGCGTTCCAGATGGCCTGCGGCACCTTGATCGGCGCCTTGGTCGGCTTTGTCGAAATGTTCTTCGTGTTCCCCTGGATCGACGGTTTCCCGCTGCTGTGCGTGATGCTCGCGCCGGTGATCATCTTCGGGGCCTTTCTGTCTTCACGCCCGCAATACGCCGGTGTGGGTGTGGGCCTGTTGATCTTCTTCAGCACCGGCTCGGTGCCGGACAACCTTACGGTCTACAACCCTTACACCTTTATCAACGACTACATCGCCATGGTCATCGGCATGCTGGTGTGCGCGGCGGCGGGGGCGATCATCCTGCCGCCCAACAGCCGCTGGTTGTGGCGCCGCCTGGAGCAAGACCTGCGTGAGCAAGTGGTGTATGCCATCAGCGGCAAGCTCAAGGGCCTGGCATCGAGCTTTGAAAGCCGCACCCGCGACCTGCTGCACCAGGCGTATGGCCTCGCGGCCGGCCAGCCGCAGGTGCAGCGCGATTTGCTGCGCTGGATGTTCGTGGTGCTGGAGGTCGGCCACGCGATCATCGAGCTGCGCAAGGAGCAGGCGATTTTGCCGGTGCACCCGGCGTATGCCGAATCGCAGCCGTGGCGCCAGGCGATCCGCGTGATGGGGCGCTCGCTGGTGCGGCTGTTCCTGCAACCCAGCGCCAGCAACCTGGAGCGCGGGTTGATTGCCGTCGACCATGCGATCAGCCGTGTGCAGGCCACCGACGAACCCTTCGCCCCGCACTTCGACACCTCGGCCCTGCGCCGTGTGAAGAGCTACCTGCACTTTATTCGCACCTCGTTGCTCGACCCGCAATCGCCTCTGGCCGCCCTCAAAGGAGCCCCGAATGCCTCGTGAAATTGCATTCCACGGCATCTATATGCCGACCATGACCCTGATGTTCTTGATCGCAGCCGGGCTGGCCTGGGCGATTGATCGCTTCCTGGCCGGGTTCGACCTGTACCGTTTCTTCTGGCACCCGGCGCTGCTGCGCCTGAGCCTGTTCGCTTGCCTGTTCGGCGCCCTGGCGCTGAGCGTCTACCGTTGAGAATGCCCCCGATGAAAAAGTTTTTCAGCCTGCTCGCCACCTTGCTGGTTCTGGCGTTGGCGATCTGGATTGGCCGCACGTTGTGGGTGCACTACATGCAAACGCCGTGGACCCGCGATGGTCGGGTGCGCGCCGACATTATCAATGTGGCGGCTGACGTCACCGGCGAAGTGGTGGACGTGCCGGTACGCGATAACCAGTTGGTGAAAAAAGGTGACCTGCTGATGCAGATCGACCCCGAGCACTACCGCATTGCCGTCAAGCAAGCGCAATCGCTGGTAGCTTCACGCAAGGCCACCTGGGAAATGCGCAAGGTCAACGCGCACCGCCGCGCCGACCTCGACGCCCTGGTGATCTCCAGGGAAAACCGCGACGACGCCAGCAACATCGCCGACTCGGCTCTGGCCGATTACCAGCACGCCCTGGCACAACTGGAGGCCGCCGAACTCAACTTGAAACGCACGCGAGTACTGGCGGCGGTGGACGGTTATGTCACCAACCTCAACGTGCACCGTGGCGACTATGCGCGTATCGGCGAAGCGAAAATGGCCGTGGTGGATATGAACTCGTTCTGGGTCTATGGCTTCTTTGAAGAAACCAAACTGCCCCACGTGAGGGTGGGCGACAAAGCCGATATGCAATTGATGAGCGGCGAGACCTTGAAGGGCCATGTGGAAAGCATCTCGCGCGGCATCTACGATCGCGACAACCCCGAGAGCCGTGAACTGATCGCCGATGTGAACCCGACCTTCAACTGGGTGCGCTTGGCCCAGCGTGTGCCGGTGCGGATTCACATTGATGAAGTGCCGGAGGGCGTGTTGTTGGCGGCGGGGATTACTTGCACCGTCATTGTGCAGGCAAACCGGCTGTAAAAATGGTTATAAATGCTAACTGAATAGCAAGGCGGTAGCGCGTGCGATAATGATTAGTTTCGTTCGATTCTTATATGGAAAAATTATGGAGGTGATCTACGTGGAAGGGCTGCTTCGTTAGAGCCAAAATGTCTGGCTGTTTTTAAGTTTTGATAGCGACGAGTTTGAGTGCGATGGAGCTATTTAAAATTAAGCGGTGGGGCGTGATCCCTCGCTGAGTTTTGGTGTGTTCGTGTAGTCAGAAAGCAGCATGTGGTGAGGTCGCACCTATTTAGAAGTAAGGTGCGACACTTGATATGGCGGTCCCTCGTTATAGCTCGGTTTTTACATTAATTACGTTTAGGCCAGTTGCAAGTTCCAGCATAACTGATTCTTGGCCTGTTGTTTCGGCGGTAGAGTCCTTGATGATTCTGCTGACCTCAGTTTTAAGATTCTGGTTTCGCGGGAGGCTATAAATTTGGAATGCGCTCCATAAAGTTCCTGTGCGCCCTGCGCCGAATCCACAATAAATGAGAGCTTTATCTCCCTTGGTAATGGTGTCATGCAATAATTGACAACAAATGTATAAGTCCGCGAGCGTTGGCGTACCGAAGTCTTTTACTGGCTTGTTGATGTGAGTGATGCCCGCTGCAGTTAGCTTTAGCATGCCCTCTTCGGTTACACCGTTCGCGTTTAAACTAATAATTAATTTTATATTATATTCTTTCAATAGGTTGATGGCATCATCATCAAAATCTTGGACAGTGTCGTCACTTCCAGTGTAATAAGGTTGAGAGCTTCTGAATACTTGTGTCCCAGCTTTGTCGAGAGTCACCCAGTTTGAAAAAACTACTTTTCCATTTTTTCTAAGGGCATCTGTGTAACCTTGCAGGTTCCATACGTCTACGTTCATTTTACCCTCCGTTTGATTTGGGTTGTTGCAGTTCGCTGAATTAGAATCCGCTCAGCTGCCCAAAGGTGTCTACTGTCAGAATTAACAGGTACGGAGAGAAAGTGATGAGCGGTAGGCTAGCGTTGATTAGGCATAATTCCGCTGCGAAACTGCTAGGAGTTCCAATTGTCGTCGACGTACAAGATGGATAGGGTGATGAGTGAACATGAAATTAAAGAGCTACTTCGCTCTCTGATTGAGTTTTTTGTACACAGCAAAGGCTCAAAGCGGAAGGGGCGACTGAGTTCCTGTATTCGCAAGCAAATCTGATTTCGTCTATTCGATTACGCCTTGATAAATGTCTCATGCAAATGCCGCCACAACAGCGCGCCACTGGCGAGCTTCTCAAATACCACGGTGGCGCGGCGATCGGTCCGCGTGCCGCTGTCGTCAACCTGATGTTCGCGATAGGTCACCGTGGCGCCGCGTGCGTGACGATCAATCCCGGTCATTTCGCTCAAGGTGATTTTCAACCCCGGACGCATCCCGCCCAGGCGCGTGAACAAGGCATTGACCCCGGCCGTGTTGACCCGCGTACCGGTGGCGGGCGCCACCATGCTGAACTCGGGTGAGAAGCGCGCCAGCAGATTTTCCAGCGTGCCCTCAGGCGCAACGCCGGCAAACCATTGTTCGATCTCGACGTGGGTCTGGATCACTTCTTCAAAAAAATCGCTGTAGTCAATCATGTTTGGGCTCGCTGCAAGGGTGAAGCAGCGCGCGTACCCTGGAAGAATCCAGGCGCAACACTGCGAAAAGCGGCAACAGGGTCAGAGCTGCCGCCATCGTGAAGGTAATCGCGAAGGAATCCAAGGCCGACAGTACGGCACTGAGCACGGCGGCACCCACGCAGAAACTCACTTGCCGGTTCATGTTCCACAACGCGCTGGCGTGGCCCATGCGCTCGGCGGGAATATCCAGAAAGGCCAGGGTTTGTGCGGTGCTGCTGCACAAGCTGCCGCCCAGGCCCATCAAGACGTAGGCCGCAATAATCAGCGTCGGCTCGTTGAGCAGCAGGATACCGCCGCATTGCAGCGCCATGCCGGCCAGTAACAAGGGTTTGGGGCCGCAGCGATTGAAGAGTCGCTTGCTCAGGTAGATCGCCACGGCCGAGGCCAGTGCCCACGGCAGCATGAGCGCGCCGGTCTGGGTGGCGTCATACTCCAGGCCGCGCACGTACAGGATGGCGATCAGGCTGGTGCCGATAAATACTCCCGGAATACACAGGTAAACCAGCATTGCCACGCGCAGCATCGGGCTGGCGGCTTGTTTGAACACACTGCCCAGGTCCAGGGGCGGGCGCTCGGTTAAAGGCACATCGGGTTTTATCCACAGCAGTGCCAGCAGCAGGGGCACTAGCGCCAGAGGCAGGTTGGCGTAGAAAATCCAACGCCAGGACAGGCTGTCCACAATCACCCCACCCAACGCCGGGGACAGCGCTGGCACCAGCAACGCCACCGACATCACCCGCGCTGTCAAATGGCTGCGCTCGGCCGCGGGAAAGTGTCGGTAAGCCATGGCTTGCCCCACCGGAATCAGTAAGCCGCCGCCGAGCCCCTGCAAGGCGCGCCAAGCTATCAACGCTTCGATGGAGCCAGCCTGGCCGACCATCACCGATGCGCCGGCAAACAGCAGCAGGCTGGTAGCGATCAGGGTGCGCTCGCCCATGAGCGCCGCCAACCACACACTCAAGGGGATGATCACTGTCAGCCCGAGCATGTAGGCATTACCGATCCACGCCAACTGTGTGACCGAGGCGTGCAGCTCGCGGGCGATATCCGGGTAGGCGACGGTGGCAACAAACATGTTCACCAGGTCCAGGGCAAAACCCAATAAAAAGATCCAGGCGACTTTCGAGCGGTAGGTCATGAACGCGTTCCTGCAAGTGAAGCCGGCAGGGTAGGCCGCAAGCAGGGTTTGGGATACGCCGGTTTGCCTGCTAGTTTGTCAAAAATATTTTGACAAAGGAGGGCGTCCATCATGGTCAGCCTGGACCGTTTTGACACTTTCAAGGCTGTGGTCGAGGCCGGCTCGCTCACCGCTGCCGCGGACCTGCTGGGCCAGACTCGCGCCGTGGTCAGCTTCAACCTCAAGCGCCTGGAGGCGGAACTCGGCGTCACCCTGCTGACCCGCAACACCCGCCAACTGGCGCTCACCGATGCCGGCGAACGCTTTTACCTGCGCTGCACGCGCATGCTTGAAGAGGCCCGCCTGGCGGTAGAAGAAGCCCGCAGTGAACATGCCCAGCTCAAAGGCACCCTGCGCATCACCACCACTGTCGAATATGCCCTGGCCGTAGTTGCTCCGGCGGTAGAAGCCTTTCGACGCCTGCACCCGGACCTGAATATCCACTTATCCACATCCTCCACCCACGCCGATCTGATCTCCGAGCGTTTTGACGTGGCGATTCGGCTGGGGCGCTTGCTGGACTCCAATCACCGCGCCGTGCAGTTGTCCACATTCGACGTGTTCGCCGTCGCGGCGCCGCAGTTTGCCGCAGTTCAAACCCTGGCTGAGTTGGAGCAGTTGCCCAGGCTGGGCCACGGCCGCTTGAGCGAACTGAGCGTCACCGACCCGGCAGGTCTCGACCACCCTTATCGAGCCGGCCCGTCAGCCTTGGTGGCCGACAACGCGGCGGTCCTCCAGGCGTTTGCGGTGCGCGGCCACGGTGTGGCGGTTTTACCGCAATGGTTGGTGCAGGGGGATGTCGACGCGGGACGCTTGGTGCGCCTGTTGGCGGACCACCGCTTTGCGCCGCAAGGGGTTTACGCGATGTATCCGGACACGCGGCATTTGCCGCTGAAGGTGCGGGCGTTTATTGATTTCATGAAACCTTAGAGCCTACCGCCCAAGCCAAAGCGCTTCTTCAGCACCTTCTCCAGCAACCCCTTGGGCAACAGCGCCGCCATCAACGGTAACGCGCAGCTGCCGTTGCCCGAACGCAACAGGCGCGGCGGTTGCGCTTGCTGCACCGCCTTGAGCACGTCTGCAGCAAACTCACTGGCCGGGGTTGGCTTGTCCTGGGACGCTTGGCTGCGTGCACGAATGCCCTCGCGCAATGGCCACCATGGCGACTGTTCCTGGATCAGTAACTCGGCCTGGGCGCCGGCATTCTTCGCAAAGCTTGTATTGATCGCACCAGGCTGCACTTCCATCACCCGCACGCCAAACGGTGCCAGCTCCATGCGCAGGGCGTCGCTCAAGGCATGCACGGCGGCTTTGGATGCGCAGTAGGCGCCGGCGAACGGCGTCACCAATACGCCGGAAACACTACCGATATTCACCACCAGGCCCTTGCTGCGACGCAAGGCAGGAAACAGCGCCTGGGTCACGCCGACGATGGAAAACACATTGGTTTCGAATTGGCGTTGCATCGCCTCGGTACCGCCGTCGAGCAACGGGCCCATGGCGCCGTAGCCGGCGTTGTTGACCAGTACATCCAGCTCGCTCAATTGCTCGGCCAGGAGTTGTAAAGCGGCGCTGTCATTGACGTCCAACTGCACAGCATTGAAGCCTGCGGCCGCGAGGGCGGCGACGTCATCGGGTCGGCGGGCGCTGGCCCATACCTCGAAGCCTGCGGCTTTGAACGCGTCGGCGAGGGCGCGGCCGATGCCGCTGGAGCAACCGGTGATCAGTACGTTGGGCATGGGTCCATCCTTTGTCAGTCCGAGAAACTGCCTTGCAGGTGCTCGGCGCGAAATTCCAGGGTTTGTGGGCGATAGCCGGGGCGCAGCGGCGGGGTGGGCAGGCAGTCATCCCAGGTGGCGCCCGCCTGCAACTCGCCGGGGCCGCGATAGCGTGGGGCGGCGTAGACATTGTCGGCCAGGTTGACCGTATCGCCCGGTGCGTAGGCGGCCACGCGCCAGCGCAGTTCGGTGAGCGGTACATCGTTGCCGTTGTTGAGGGTCAGTTTGAGCGGTCGGTCGGCTGGGCAGTCTTGCGGCGCGTAGGTGATGCGCAACTCAAGACGCGCCAGTTGTGACGCTTCGCGATTGTCCAGCCATACCACCCAAACCGCGACAAACCCCAGGCCGACGGCAGCGGCCAACGATACCGGCAGCGCCTTGGCCGGGTAGCGCAGCAGCAGGATCAGCCAGGTGATGATCAGGAGAACGCCGAAGAACATGGAGACCACCTCGAATAGGGAACGAGCATCCTAACTTAAGCGTAGGCGGGATGGGTTAGCTTGAGCATTGTGCTGGCCGCACGGACGCCATCGCAGGCAAGCCAGCTCCCACAGGTTGACCCTATTCCAAGGGTGTACCCGGTCAAACTATGGGAGTGGGCTCGCCCGCGATGACTGACTTACTGAGCACAAGCATCGGCCTGCAAGCCATCAATGCAAGCTTCCACCAGAGCCAAGCCAGTTTCCGCCAACGGCAGGCTCGCCCAATTCAGGCAACTCGGGTGTTCGGCCGTTCCTCAGGCACCGTTCGTCGCTACTGTCAGAGTTCACAGGTTCTTTATTTTTTAGAACCACTCAGTTTGTTGGACATAGCGGTGTATCTCTACCTGAGGGAATGCGTGGGCATGGACAACGACTCGAGAACTGACCGTCTGCTTCTTACGTTGGTCAACGAGCCCGAACGGCAAGTGGGCCTGGAAAAAGTCAGCTTCATCACCGCGATGCAGCAATTGGGCATGGCGTCGGTGTTCGACATCATCGCCCAACCCAAGCCCCACTTCGTCCAACGCCTGGGTGAGATCTGCGAGGCGGATGGCGAGGTGGCCTATGACAATGCCATGTGCTATGCGGTGCAGATCGGTCGGCTGTACCGTGAACACCAGGTATCCAACGGCAGAACCCAGTACCAGGGCCAGCAGACCGGTGTGCGTGCGCTGGTCGATGTCGGGCCGAGTTTCCCGAACCTGTTCAAGGAAAACTGGGATGAGTTCTGCAAAGTGGGCGCGATGGCGGCGGTCGATTCGCCGGTGGCCTACCTCAGCGCTCAATATCGTTTCGCTACGCGCACCCTGGAAGGCTCCGGCCAGGGTGATCGGCCCAAGATTCTGTTGAGGACTCGGCGGCCCGATCTGGAGGGGTTGATCATTGACCAGCAAAGCACCTTTACCCCCAGACCGATGCTGGAGTTAGTCAATGAGATACTTATGGCCGACATCGCCCGGTACCGGACAGGAAAGCCGGATGCCAACAAGCCGATTTACGACGTACTGGCCGAGCGGCGCTATCCGTTCATGTTTCCGTATTACTACCCTCACCACCAATGCCGATTAGGGCTGGCCGAAAAGAAGCTTGAGTTGGGGGAGTTGAACTATCGCATCAGCTTGCAGTTGCCCATCAGCCAACGGGGCTTGAACGATTATGGCGTGGTGCAGAACACTGCAGCGCAAGCGCAACTGTTGATGTCGGGGTTAAGCCCTCAGCAACAGCAACTGTTGATCGAACCTTCATTGTTCACCACGTTTTATCTATCGAAGGCTCAGCTGACGCAGACCTGGGCAGGGCCGGGGACTTCTCATCTGAGTCCGCATTCGGCCATCAGGATTGCTTTACTGATATCCCCACAGTCAAGCCTGAAGTCTGTTGTGCCTCAGGCAGAAACCTTAGTCAACCAAGGGAAATTGACGAGCACGGCAACGATTGAATTCTCGGGGCCTGACGATACTAAACGAGAGGGTCTTTTCTGGATTAATTCTGGGACGCCGTTATATGCGAACACGGCTAATATTTGGACGCCTAATTATCTTCACCCCGCGAATACCTCAACAATCTGCACAGTTATCCGCTGGGGGGGAGAAGAACCGTTTCCTATCGAACCGGGCTATCGAGCCTCATTTACTGTCACCACCACCACGGGCACTACCACTAGGCCCGTTTCACTGGCGGTACTCAGCTTCACCATTGTCCTGGATGAGTACGTGACATGGACGGCCGAGCAGCAGGAGTTTTTTCAGCGCAGTTACGGTCTCCAAGGTATTGGTCACGTTGACAACCCACTGGTGCAGCTCGAGACCTTCATGCAACGTTCGGAGCTGGATGCCGAGCAGGTCGAGGCGCTTTTATCCCAGCGTCAGCATTTCCCCCACGTGTCTCCCAATTGCCCCAGCGGCAACCCACAATGGACGGGGGGCAATGGCGTCGGCAAGGCATACCCGCACGCCTCTCACTATGGCGCGTGTTATGTCAACGGCCATGGCAGCGAGCGTTATGACAGTGTTGTGCCTGCTACCGTTGTCTCGACGTGTGCGGACCAGTTCGACAATTCCATGGGCCTCAAGGAAACCACGCTCGGTAGCCGCACGGTCTGGTACCTGACTAAAACGTCCCCTCAACGGTTTGACCGCCTGCAACGCATGATTCGTCTGCAGCGCTGGCTGAAGAAAGACCTGGGTATGGACATGTCCTATGCCGAACTGGACACGCTGCTCATTTGCGCCATCCGCAGCGAGGGTGAACACAACCTGACCATGGACCTGAACACCAATACCCTGCGGGTCTTGGGTGTTTATCGTTATTTCAGCCGACGTTATGGCATCAAGCCCGAAGAATTTGCGGCGTTCCTCCACGATCTCACGCCTTACGCCACGGGTGACAAGGTGCCGCTGTTTGACCAAGTCTTTAACCCTGCTGCGCTGTTCGATACGCCGTTGGAACTCAATAGAGCCGCCTTTAATGTCAGTGGGACAGACGCTGCGAACAAAAAAATCGTCGCACAACTCTGTGCCGCGCTCGGCCTTGAGCCTACAGAGTCATCGCTTTCTCGCTTGGCCAACCAAACGAAGGATTTTGTTGGGCCGTTACTCCGCGACCTTGGCACCCTGTCCTCGCTCTACCGTCAGGCGCGTATTCCGCAAATGTTTGGCTTGTCGCCGGAGGAAGGCTGGGGCCTGGTGGATATGCTGGGGGGGCTGGAGTACCAGCGATTACTCTGTACCGGGCGCCTGCTACAACCCTCATTGTCGTCCCTCAGGCCATGGTCGTTGACTGCGCAGGGCGCCAGCGATATGAGCATCAGGCTGGTGCTGGTGGTTGATGCCGCGCATGAAGGTACCTTATTGCGTCTGCTGCCAGGTTCAGCCTTGTTTGTGCTGGCGGGGACCGACTTTGCATCAGCAGCTGGCACGCGGGTGTTTACCCTGGAACGGCAGCCCCAGCATTCAGACGAAGAAAACTTCGTGCGCAATCCTGACGGCAGCGCGCTTACGCTTGAACCGTTGAGCGCTGGTGGGACGTTGTCGCTCAGCGGCAAGCGCCTTTCAAGGACAGCTTGGGAGGTAATAACCAGCCAACCGTCTTCAGTTCACCACCTGCAAGTAAAGTGCGGCACGCTGCCTAAAAGACACCTACCGACCGTAGAGGCTTGGGAAGAGGATGCAATGGCGCCCGCGCCTGACGTTCTCGATGTGTTGATGCAGATGGATTGGGCCGTGAATTGGCTCAAGGACAGCAAGCAAAGTGTTACCGGGGTACGCCGCGCGTTGGGCCTGGAGCCTGGAGATTACCTGCCCCCCCAAGGCTTGGTGGACCGCTTGGGCATATTGGCCGCCGCGACGCGAGAGGTATTGATTACCGATGAGCAGATCTCGGCGCTGAATCTGCCTGTTTATGAACGGCCCAAGTCCGCTGCCGCACGAGAGCCCATCAAATGGCGCGAAGTGCTGCAGTATTTGCTGGACCCGCAGGGGCTGGTGAGGCCTGTTCCGCTCACAGGTCTCGAAGACCCCCATCATTACTTGCAAGAAGCGATTAACTATCGAGTGGGGCAGTTGAACCTCTTCCCTCACGAGCGCGAGCAGAGCGTGGCGAAGCTTGCCGACATGTTACTGGCCGGCCATGACCGCCAACTGCGGCTGATCGAAGGTTTGGCACAAGAAATGATCAACCTGCCGATGGACCGCACCCAAGTTGTACTGCGTTGGGCACAGACCTCGGTACACGCCCTGTTGTCAGCGGTGTTGGGGCTGGCTACCGCAGCCGCCACTGACTCATTGATCAATCAACTCGAGCGTGTATTGCGTCATGGGACAGTGGTGATGGACCTGCGGTTGAGCACCAGTGCCTTGCGTGTGTTTTTGCTTAATCCGCAATGGCTGGGAGTTCCGGGTAGAAATCTGGAGTTGAACCTCAAGAGCTTCTACCTGCTGAGCCGCTACAGTCAGTGGTTTCATGGCCAAAGCCAGGCGGAGGAGGCATTGCTGGGTTATTTCATCGCGGCCAACCCCGGAAAAACAGCGCTCAAAAACAAAACATTGCGCGCTGCAGTCAGCGACCAGGCCGCTTCCGTTTTGGCCAGGCTGTTGGGGTGGCGGCAGGACGACGTGCATGAGCTTTTCCAACTGCTGGCGCAAAAGCGCGCCTGCTCCATGGCCGACATCGACTGGATCCTGCGCAGCCAAGCCACCTGTGCCGCCAGCGGGCTGGCTGCGGCGGACTTGCTCAGGGCCACAGCCCTGCACGGCGACAGTACGGGTGTGGCCTGGCAAGCGGTAGGCAATGCGGTCATGGCTGCCCGGCGCTGAGCGCCTGCGCACTTTTACGATGAATAAGGAGCGAGCATGTCCAGCTCAATCGATAGCCAGCTCAACGAAACCCTGCGCGATGCCCTGGTGGCCTACTATCTGGATGAGGTGGTACCGAACGCAGCGGAGTTTGTCGACGCCCAGTTGAGCGACAAAATCAAGACCGCCAACGACCTCTACCAATACAAGCTGCTGGATGTGCAGGTCAGCCAGGCCGTGCCCACCAGCCCGGTGGCCTCGGCCATCGCCAGTATTCAGCAGTACATCAATGCCGCGCTGATGGGCATGGAGCCGGGCTATGAAACCAAAGTGATGGAAGATCACCTGATCAGGCAGTGGCGCGAGATCGACTGCCAATACCCCATCTGGGCGGCCAACCAGCAGTTGAGCTATTACCCGGAACTGTATATCGACCCCTCGTTGCGCCTGACCAAATCCAAGTATTTCCAGCAACTGGAAAACGACCTCAATCAGAACAAGATCGAGATCGACACCACTCAGGAAGCGGTGCTGTCTTATCTGGCGAGCTTTGAGGAAGTGGCCAACCTGACGATTATCAATGGATACATCAATACCACTGATTTCAAGAATGGCATGTATTACTTTATCGGCAAGTCCCGGGCCGAGAGTGTGTACTACTGGCGCTCGGTGGATATGTCCCAGCGTACTTACATGAACCTCAACGGCACGGATCCCAACCGGCCAAAGTTCGATTATCCGCAGCCGGGGGCGTGGTCAGACTGGCACAAGGCTAACTTGCCGATTTCGGCCAGTGCGATTGAGCGCACCATCAGGCCAGTGTTGTTCAATAACCGCCTGTTTGTATTGTGGGTGGAGTGCGTGGATAACAACCCTGCTCAGATGACGGTTGAAGAAGGTTATCTCCCAGGTGGTACCCCCATACCGCCAGATCCGGGTTCACCGGTTATCAAAGTACACAGTAACCCGATGTTGCGCTTGAACATGGTCTACAAGAAGTACGACGACAGTTGGAGTATGCCGCAAACCGTCATTGAAGCCTGGAGTGAGTCACCGTTGTTCAAGACTACGGACTTGGCGGAGCAGGTTGAGAGCATTGCCGTGGCCGACAGTTCGACAATGCCGGAGTCGATGTTTGTGGCGATGTATATGGGGTATACCGCAGGTAATGCGACGGATGGTGCGGCGGATCAATATGCGTTTCTAAAAACGGCGATGATCGATAAGAACTTTAATGTAACGGCGCTGTTTCCCAATCGTGGGTATGTGCCCAGTATCGGAACTCGAAAGGAGATCAAGGCACCCCATGTCTTGAGGGTGGGAAGGTTATTTGCTCAGGATAATAAAGGGCGGTTTCAGTTCAAAGTGCCTGAGCTTAGTATAGCGCTGAAAAGTGTCGAGTCGCATCGGCCGCATCAAGAGCTGGATAACTGGAATTTTGAAGAGAGGCAGGTTTCGATTGTTAGCCCTTCCCGTGGGGATGATGTTACTTATGATAAGTCTACAGGGGAAGTGTTCTTTAAATCTAAAATATCAGCTGTATTTTCAAAGCCTCCGGATGTGACGTTTTCTATAACGGCTTTTGATTCGGAGACGCAAGATAGATATAAGCTTGAAATGGTTTTGCCCGCAAACCAAACGGCGGGCTATGAGACGCTTTTGAACGGTTCTAGAATTCAAGTGTTGAGTGGTTCGCAGTTTAGTGGTGGGGGGAGGTGTAGGGTTAGTTTGATATCTTCTCGTACTAATGGATACGTTGGAAGCGGGTTATTGTCTTATTTCTTGTGTGACACATATGATGTTCATCATTGTACTCTTGGTCTGCCGGATGCAAATGGTTTTATATCAATATCTTCTAAGATTGCTGTGCTGGTGCGTGATTATTTGATGCACACCGGTTTAGTATTAAAAACAGTGCAGACGGATTGGCCTGCTGGATTCCGTCACGCTGAGGTCCAGGAGTTTATAAGGCCCCCTACTTATGTTTTTCAGCACGTTATTCTGCGACCTCTGAATCTGAGTGATCCGATGGCAGCTAATCCTGGCGCGGCGTCACTTTGGCACTCCGGTGGATTCGCAGTAATAAATCCACCCGACACCCATACATTAAGGCTCCCCATTAACCCTGAAACCCTGTTGCCTGACTGGCTGGGAGCCTGGCCCATCGGCTCAAAAAAAATTCCGATTATCCATGGTATCAAGGTGTTCAACGGTACCACCTGGCAGGTTTTGGGACATGCCCTGAAAATGACCTACGTAGAACTGGAGCTTGTCGCGCAAGTCACCACACCGCTGATCGCCCCTCGCATCAACACCCGTGCCAGCCCAACTCTGGGCATCGCCGAATTCATCGATTTCACCAACTCTGGCATCAAGCTAAACGATGCCGGCACCGCTCCACGCCAACCCATCCGCATGAATACATTGTTTGCACGCGAGTTGATCAACCGCGCCAATATCGCCCTGGAAAACCTGCTGTCCTGGGATACTCAGCTCCTTGAAGAGCCCCCTCTGAATCCACCAGCGGCCATTAACCAGATGGATTTTCACGGTGCCAACGGCTTGTATTTCTGGGAGTTGTTCCTGCACCTGCCTTTCATGGTCAGCCACCGTCTGAACCAGGAGCAAAACTTCGAAGGCGCCGAACAGTGGCTGGGCTTTATCTTCGACCCTTCGCGCAAAAAAGACGAGAAGGGCCGTCCGGCCTACTGGAACGTACGGCCTTTGATGGATGACCCGGTAGAAATGGACTACGTGTCGCGCAAACCCGCCGATCCGGACGGTATCGCTAGCAGCCACCCGGTGCGCTATCGCAAGGCGATCTACATGTTCTACATCAAGAACCTGCTGGACCGGGGTGACGCCGCCTACCGGCAACTGACCCCCGACAGCCTCGTAGCGGCCAAGTTGTGGTACGTGCGCGTGCTTGACCTGCTGGGGCCGCGCCCTGATATCAACGTGGTGGACCATTGGCAACCGATCCCCCTGAAAACCCTGAGCGACGCCACCAACTCAAAATTGCGCGAGTTCGAACAGCGCCTGATCCGGCAGGACCAACTACGCGAAGAGAGTGCCGCGGCCAACGATGGCGAGTCGCTCTACCACTTCGCCGAACCGCCGCTGTACCTGCGCACTTTCGCGCCCGACCCTACCCTGCTTGATCTGGATAACAGATACCTGCGCTTGCCCTTCAACCGTGAGTTGGTCCAGAACTGGGATACCGCCGAGGCGCGCCTGGACAACCTGCGTAACAACCGTACGCTGGACGGCAAGCCGCTGATGCTGCCCTTGTTTGCCGCCCCCTTGAACCCGCGCGATCTGCTGGCGGCGTTCGGTCAGGGCGCGGCCTCCGGTGGTGCCGCGCGGTTGTTGGCCCAGGAGGTGCCACCTTATCGCTACAGTGTGATGCACAACCGTGCCAGCAGTGCTGTGGAAACCCTGATCCAATTTGGCAATACGTTGTTGTCATTGATCGAGCGCAAGGAACAGGCGCAACTGCAGGAGCTGCAATACCACCAGGCTTGGGAGTTCGCCCAATTTGCAGTGGACCTGCAGCAGCAGGCACAAGCGATTGACCTTGAGCAGAAAAAAGCGCTGGAGGCGAGTAAGGCGCTGGCTCAGGGACGCCTGGATTTCTACCGTAAGTTGGCCGATGAAGTGGTGAATGCCGGTGAAAAAGCTGCTGCAGCGCTGCACTTGGAAGGGCGGGTGTTGGACAACATCAGTCAGGTGGCCAATGCCGTTGGCAGTGGCCTGAAGGCCCCCCCCAATTCGGTTGGCGGCGGCGGCGGGGCTCACGCGGGTTTGACTAATGGTGTTGTTGCCGTAGGGTCCTCCGGGGGGTGGCGCCTGGAGGGCGTTGCCGAAATGGTCAGTGCCTATTCTTCAGCCAGGGCCGCGATGCTCCATACCATTGCGGAGGCGACGGACCGCGCTGAAAACTTCCGCCGCCGCCACCAGGAATGGATGCAAGCCCGTGACCAAGCCACGCTGGAAATTGCCCAGATCGAGGCACAAATGCAAGTGCTTGAAGCACAGGCCCGCGCCACCACTCTGCAATTGAACCAGGCCCGCGCCGCCCAGGATCAGGCGTTGGCCAGCTATGATTTTCTGCGCACCCGTTTCAGCAATGCGCAACTCTATCAATGGCTCAACGGCCAGTTCGCGACCTTCTATTACCAGGCCTACGATGCCACCTTGGCGCTGTGTCTGGCCGCCGAAGCCTGTTGGCAATTTGAACTCGCCGACTTCAGCACGCGCTTTATTCAGGCGGGCGTCTGGAAGGACAGCTACCGAGGCTTGAGCGCCGGCGAGGCGTTGAAGTTGTCCTTATTGAAAATGGATTCGGCGTACCTGAGTCGCAATGAACGACGGCTGGAGATCACCAAGACGGTGTCCCTGCGCCAACTCAAGGACAAGGATCCGACCTCCGCCATCAATCAGGACTGGGACACCATCAAGCTTGGCCTGATAGACAACTGCCGCGTCGATTTCCAGCTGACGCAGCCCATGTTCGACAGCAATTACCCTGGGCATAGCGTGCGCCGGATCAAACGTATCAGCGTGTCGTTGCCTGTGGTCCTGGGGCCCTACGAAGACATTCACGCCACCTTGACCCAAACCTACAGTGCCGTGCAGATAGGCGACACCCTCAAGGAAAACCTGCGGGCCAGCCAGCAAATCGTTTTGTCTGGCGGGGTGGATGACGATGGGCTGTTCACTTTCAGTTTCGACGATGAGCGTTATTTGCCCTTTGAGGGTACGGGCGCTATTTCAAGCTGGGCGTTGGAATTCACCTCGACTGACGTTGCGGCGCGGAACCGCCTGTTCGAATCGCTGACCGACATCATCCTTAAGCTGCACTACACGGCCAAGGCTGGCTAGGAGGAGGCATAGTGAACCATGACGAGTCGCTGCAAATCGCCGCGCCGTCCCTGCCCAAGGGCGGTGGCGCCATCCAGAGTATCGGCAACGGCCTGGGACCGGTCGGTATCAGCGGTGGTGCATCGTTCGAGCTGCCCTTGCCAATCTCCCCCGGGCGGGGTTTTGCCCCGGACCTGACGCTGGGTTACAGCAGCACCAACGGCAACAGCTCGTTCGGAATAGGCTGGGGCAAGACGCCCAATGCGATCACTCGACGAACGTCCACAGGGGTGCCGGCGTATACCGATGAAGACGTGATCCTGGGGCCGGATGGGGAGCCCTGGATGCCGGAACGCAACCCGATGACGGGTACAGAGGTTTCAAGGGTCGAGACGGCCTATAACGGCTTGCCGGTGGGGCCTTACACCGTTGTACGCTACTGGCCTCGCACCGAAGGCGCATTTGCACTGATCGAGCGTTGGTCCGATACCGACGACCCGGGGGGGTTCTGGCTGATTCACAGTGCGGACGGCAATCTGCACCTGTACGGCAAAACCGCTGCTTCACGACGTGCCGACCCGGATGTCGATGCGCGTGTGGGGGAGTGGCTGCTCGAAGAAAGCCTCAACCCGCATGGCGAGCACATTGTCTACCATTATCAGGCAGACGATCACGCAGGTGCCCAGCGTTACTTGAGCAAGGTGCTTTACGGCAATGCGCTCGCCGATGACCAGCTGTATGCGTGGCGCGTTGAGGCTGGGCAAGGTGTGCTATGGCATTTTCATCTGGTGTTCGACCATGGTGAGCGTCCTACTGCCCTCATGACCGCTCCTCCTTATGAGGCCACCCAGGCATGGCCTGGGCGCAGCGACCCGTTCTCCAGCTATGTCTATGGTTTTGAGCTCAGGACGCGACAACTGTGTCGGCAGGTGCTGATGTTCCACTGCTTTCCCGATGAGCCAGACATGGGGTCGGCGCCCGTGCTGGTGCGCCGACTACTGCTTGAATATCGGCCATCGTCACTGGGTTATAGCCTGCTGCATGCGGCCCATGAACAAGCCATTGACCGGGCCGGGAAGGTACAGAGTCGGCCGCCGTTGGAGTTCATCTATAACGCGTTCGAGCTCGCACCGGATCCCCAGCGCTATCAGCCATTTGAAACGATGCCGGGTCTTGACGACGGCCAGCGTTATCAATTTGTCGACCTGTACGGCGAAGGTTTTCCGGGCATTTTGTATTCTGACGATAAAGCCTGGTATTACCGCGCACCTATGCGGGCCAAGGCGGCGAGCCACCCTGACGACGTGGCCTATGACGATTGGCATGAGTTGCCAGAGATTCCGATAGCTGACCGCCTGCAAGCACCCCGGCAGTTTTTAAGCGACCTCACCGGTGATGGCGGCCTTGAATGGGTCGTAGCCCAGCCTGGGCTGTGTGGTTTTTTTACCTGCAACCCGGACCGCAGTTGGTCGAACTTCGCGACCGTGGACGCCTTCCCTCACGAGTTTTTTCATCCCCAGGGGCAATTGGCCAATCTGATGGGGGGCGGCTTGTCTGACCTGGCGATGATCGGCCCGCGCAGCGTACGTTTGTATGCCAACCAGCGGCAAGCGGGGTTTGCCCCCGCCACCCAGGTTAAGCGCAAGGAAGGCGAGGATGATCTGCCGTTGATCAGTAACGCCGCCACCGAGTTGGTCGCCTTCAGTGACGTGCTCGGCAGCGGCCAGCAGCACCTGATCCGCATCCGCCACGACCGGCTTGAATGCTGGCCCAACCTGGGGCGAGGCCGCTTTGGTAAAGGGTTCAGGTTCAGCACGCTGGGTTTTGCTTATGACGAGTTCGATGCATCGCGGGTCTTGCTCGCGGATCTGGACGGCTCCGGTGCCGCAGACCTGGTCTACTTGAAAGCCGAGTGCGCGCTGGTGTTCATGAACCGTTGTGGCAACGGCTTTGACGACGCCGTCGAGCTTCCTTGGCCCAAAAACGTTCGCTATGACAGATTTTGCCGGGTGAGTACCGCTGACTTGCAAGGGCTGGGTTGCTCCAGCCTGGTGTTGACGGTGCCGCATATGTCGCCCATGCATTGGCGGTATGACTTTGTCGCAGCCAAACCCTATTTGTTATGTGCCACCAATAACAACCAAGGCGCCGCCGCGAGCGTGAAATATCGCAGTTCGGCCCAGGAGTGGCTGGATGAAAAGCAGCAATTGCTCGCCAGCGATCAACCGGCCGTGTGTCGTTTACCTTTCCCCGTGCCGGTGGTGAGTGAGCAGGTTCAATGTGACGAAATCACGGGCAATCGGCTGACGCAACGGTTCGAATATCGAAAAGGTTTTTACGACGGACAGGTACGAACGTTTCGAGGTTTTGCCCTGCTCCTGGCGACTGATACCGACACTGCTGCCGAGGCATCACGGGAGTCGGGTTTCAGTGAGCCGGTATTGCGCAAGACCTGGTTTCATGTCGGACAAGTGATCGACCCAGCGTGCGATGAGTATTTCAACGGTGATCTGGCCGCTCACCCCTTGGGAGCAACCTTGCTTAGCCATTATCACGAAGCCGACGGTGTCGATGAACTTGTCGTACCCCAGGCCGATGAGTTGCCTGGCATGCTCCAAGCACTGGCAGGCCAGGTATTGCGTGTGGAAACCTATGGAGGGCGCAACGCAGGCGACGTCCCCTATAGCGTCGAGCAAAACCGCTACCTGGTACGCGTGCTGGATCGGCCAGTAGGCGGTCAATTCGCACCTTACAAGGTGATGCTGGCGTTATCGTTGGAGTCGATCGCCTACCAGTACGAGCAACAGGTCGATGACCCGCAGTGCCAGCACGGGATCAACCTGCGCTGGGATGCCTTTGGCAGCCTGACCCATGGCGTCAGGGTCAGTTATGCCCGGCGCCTGACGGCCCAGGATGATCCGGCCTGCCAGGTGGACCCGAATGAAATCACACCGCAGAAACGCTGGTGGTGTGATGCCCATGATTCGGCGCAGCAGGTTTACTACCTGAGTGAAAGCCTGGCGCGGTTTATTCACCTGACACACCCACAGGGCTGGCGCCTGGCCCTGCCTTTTCAGCAACGTGACAACGCGCTGGTGCTGGGTAAGGGCTCTGGTCCCAACGGCTTGCAACCCGACGCGATCAGCTATGAAGCCTTTATCGCGCAAACCGCCGCAAACCCCTTGAATCCCCAAGCTCAGCGAACACTGGTGGGGCAGTCGGTGCAGCGCTACCGGGACTTGTCCGGGGTTCACCCCTTACCGGATGGAGAGGCCATGTTCCTGGCCTTGGCCGATGAGTTGGAAATTGCCGAGCTGGATGAGGCAGCGCTCAAGGCGTACGACTTGCTGCGCAATGACGAGGGTGAAATGCCGTTTGACCTGGAGCAAAAACTCCTGGAGGTCGGGTACCACAAAATGCGCCTGGTTCTGCCGTCCATCGACGGGGCGCAAGCGCCATTGTGGTCGGTCAAGCGCGGTTTCAATACCTACGCCGGCCTCGCGGGTTTCTATAACGTCATCACCGTGCAGCAAACCCGCAGTCATGGTGTGACCCATCTGAGTTACGACCCCTATGGCTGCCTGAATACTCGGGTACGCCTACCTGACGGCTGTGAGACGCGTGTGGATTCGATTGACTATCGCTTGCTGCAACCGGCGCGCATTATCGACCCCAATCAAAACACTCAGGAGGTGCTTTACGGGGCATTCGGCCAGGTGATCGCCACCAGTTTTTTCGGCACCGAACGTGGTCAACCCGTGGGCTTTGCGTCGCTCGATGACTACCGTCCTCCACTCGGCGGCACACCTGGCCAAATCATTGATGCACCGGCCGCGGCGTTGCAGGATGCCGCCACTGCGCACTTTGCCGACCCGTTCAGTTGGATGGGCCGAGTGCCTGACGCCGACCTGCAGGATCGCCAATGGCTGGACGAATGCGTAGCGCAGGGCGACCTGCTACCCAGCGGGCATATTCGTGTGTCGCCCCGTTTGCTCTCGCCATCCGATGCATTGACGCCCGCGCGACAACGCCTGTTGAGCTTGATCCCTCAGGTGCGCCGCGAGCCTGTTCACGCCGTTACCTTGCAGGCTGATCGCTACCCGCTCGATCCGGAAAAACAAATCCGCGTCGCCTTGAGCTGTTGGGACGGTTTCGGTCGCGCCTTGCAGAGCAAGCAAAAGGTCGAGCGCGGTTATGCCTACCATGTACAGGAAGATGGCTCGTTGGCGCTTGACGGCAATTGTCGGCCGGTGACGGTACAGGATGTTGAGCGCTGGCGGGTCAGCGAGCGGGTCGAGTACAACAACAAGGGGCTGATTGTGCGCATCTACAGGCCCTATTTTGCCGATCATCATCGCTACATCAACGATGTCAGCTTCAGGCAACACGGTTACAGCGACCGACAATTCTATGACCCGTTGGGCCGTCCTACTCGTACCGTCCTCGCCAAGGAGGACTACCTGCGACGTCATACCTACTGGCCTTGGTACAGCATTTACGAGGATGAAAACGACACCTATGAAGAGGTGATGGCGATGAAAGAGGCCCGGGGGAAGACATTGCAATGACCGCCCTTGCGCTGCACCGGCAGACCCCAGGCCTGAGTGTGAGCGACCCTCGCGGGCTGACGGTGCGCACGGTGCGCTATTGGCGTGAGAGTGGGCGGGAGCAGGCGCAGGCAAGGAGCAGTCGTAGTGGCTTCGACGGTGCGGGCCGAGTCGTGGCCGAGTGGGACCCGCGTTTGGTGGAGCGGGCCAACCTGACGCAGGTTTACTCGCTCGGCAGCAAGGTACTGGGCTCCCACAGCGTTGATGCAGGATGGCGTGTCAGCCTGTTCACGCAGGCGGCTGAACAGGTGCAAGCGTGGGACGCTCGCGGTAATGAGCGACAGGTTGAATACGATAGTTTGCTAAGGCCTGTGGCGGTGTTCGAGCAAGCTGCGTGCGTCGAACGTCATCACTACGCCGATGCGTCGCCGCACTATGCCGCGCACAACCAATGCGGCCAGTTGATCCGCCACGACACCCCGGCTGGAACGCAGCATTTCAATGAGTTCGGCTTGACCGGCGCGGTGCTGGAACAGCATCAACACTTTCTGCAAAGCCTGGATATGCCCGATTGGCCACTGCCCCTTGATGAGAGAGATGATTTGCTTGAACAAGCAGCCGGTGCTCGCAGTACTTTGCAGTTCAACCCGGTGGGCAATGTGCTGGAGCAAACCGATGCGCAGGGTAATCGGCAGCGTTTCAATCACACCATCGACGGCCGATTGCGCGAGGCCTGGCTGCAGCTGAAAAACGCGACCGCCGCGCAGCGGCTGGTACATGACATTCACTACAACGCTCAAGGACAGATAGAACAGCAAACGGCAGGCAACCAGGTCACCAGTCGGTTTGATTACTGCCCGAAAGACGGGCGATTGAACCGTCTGAGCGCTGCCGGGCCTAGCGACGAACCGCTACAGGATTTGCACTACGTCTATGACCCGGTGGGCAATATCCTTAGCCTTGAAGACAAGGCACTGCCGGTGCGCTTCTTTGCCAACCAACGCATCGAGCCGATCAACCGCTATACCTACGACAGTCTTTACCAGTTGATCGAAGCCACCGGCTGGGAGGGCGGCAGCGCTAATCGCGGGCCTGCTCATCTCGAGGATCCGGCTGCCGTGGCTAACTATCGTCAAACCTATCGCTACGACGCTGGCGGCAATTTGCTCGAGCTGATCCACCACGGCCCACAGCAACATGGGCGTGTGTTGACGGCGGCCAAGCACAGTAATCGCTGCCTGCCCGAGGTGGGCGGGAGGCCACCGACCGAAGCGGAGATTGCCGAAGCCTTCGATGCCAGCGGCAACCTGTTGATGTTGGACCGGTGCCGAACACTGAGTTGGGATGCACGTAACCAACTGAGCCATGTGCATATGGTGGAGCGCACGTTGCGCCTCAATGACACCGAGCGCTACGTCTACGGTGCCGACGGCATGCGC
>NZ_JBQEQE010000001.1:447038-458132 GCF_052046095.1 Pseudomonas sp. 22072 | reverse complement strand
GGGTTGTCGATGGTCATCAACTCGGCGAGCAAATCCTTGGCCCTGCTCAATTCCACCTGGCGCAGCATCCACTTCACTTTGATCGTTCCCACGCTCTGCGTGGGAACGCCTCTTGTGACGCTCTGCGTCACGCTCTAAAAGCCGACGCGGAGCGTCCCAGGGCTGCATTCCCACGCAGAGCGCGGGAACGGTCTGCTAGAAGCTCGCTCCTACAGGGTTTTGGCCGAGGCCGGGTTGATCATCCGGGTCAACCCCAGGTTTTTCAGCGCCAATTGCAGCGAGCTGTGGATAACCTGCGGGTTGTCGATGGTCATCAACTCGGCGAGCAAATCCTTGGCCCTGCTCAATTCCACCTGGCGCAGCATCCACTTCACTTTCGGCAAGTTGGTGGCGTTCATCGACAGGCTGTCAAAGCCCATCGCCATCAACAGCACCGCCGCCGCCGGGTCACCGGCCATTTCGCCGCAGATACTCACCGGCTTGCCTTCGGCATGGGCGTCGCGCACCACGTGTTGCAGCGCTTGCAGCACCGCCGGGTGCAGGTAGTCGTAGAGGTCGGCCACCCGTGGGTTGTTACGGTCCACGGCCAGCAGGTACTGGGTCAGGTCGTTGGAGCCTACCGACAGGAAGTCCACCTGCCGCGCCAGTTCCTTGGCCTGGTACACCGCCGCCGGGATTTCGATCATCACGCCAATCGGCGGCATCGGCACATCGGCGCCTTCGTCGCGCACTTCGCCCCAGGCGCGGTGGATCAGGTGCAGGGCTTCTTCCAGTTCATGGGTGCCGGAGATCATCGGCAGCAGGATACGCAGGTTGTTCAAGCCCTCGCTGGCCTTGAGCATGGCGCGGGTCTGGACGAGGAAGATTTCGGGATGGTCGAGGGTAACGCGGATGCCACGCCAGCCAAGGAAGGGGTTGTCTTCCTTGATCGGGAAATAGGACAGTGACTTGTCGCCGCCAATATCCAGGCTGCGCATCGTCACCGGTAACGGGTGGAAGGCTTGCAATTGCTCGCGATAAATCGCCAGCTGCTCCTTCTCGCTCGGGAAACGCTGGTTGATCATGAACGGCACTTCGGTGCGGTACAGACCCACCCCTTCGGCGCCGCGTTGTTGCGCACGAGCTACATCCGCCAGCAGGCCGGTGTTGACCAGCAGCGGTACGCGGTGGCCGTCGGGGGTGACACACGGCAGCTCGCGCAGCGAATCCAGGCCCTGGGCCAGTTGCTTCTCTTCTTCCACCACCTCGGCGTATTGCTTGCGCAGCACGTCGCTGGGGTTGGTGAACACCTCGCCGCGATGCCCGTCGACGATCATGTCGATGCCATCGACCTTGGAGTACGGCAGGTCCACCAGGCCCATCACCGTCGGGATACCCATGGCCCGGGCCAGGATCGCCACGTGGGAGTTACCCGAACCCAATACCGAGACCAGGCCTACCAGCTTGCCTTCAGGCACTTCGCCAAGCTGGGTGGCGGTCAATTCTTCACTGACCAGGATGGTGTTATCGGGGAAGACCATGTTGGTGCTGCGGTCTTCCTGCAGGTACGCCAACAGACGGCGCCCCAGGTCGCGCACATCCGATGCCCGCTCGCGCAGGTAGGCGTCGTCCATCATTTCGAAACGGTTGACGTGATCGGTGACCACCTGGCGCAACGCGCCCTGGGCCCACTGGCCGGTCTTGATCACGGTCTTGACTTCGTTACCCAGGGACGCGTCGTCGAGCATCATCTGGTACACGTCGAACAGCGCACGCTCTTCGGGACGCAACTGGGTGGCCAGCTTGGTCGACAGGTTGCGCATGTCGGCGCGCACGCCTTCGAGGGCGGTCTTGAACAGTTTGATCTCGGCGTCGATGTCACTGACGCTCTTGTCCGGCACCACATCGAGGTCGGCTGGCGGCAGCATGACCACCGCGGTACCCACCGCGGCGCCTGGCGAACCCGGTACGCCGACGAACTTGGCTTCCTGGATACCCTTGCCCTGGCGCCCCAGGCCGCGAATCGAGCCGGTCGCTTCGGCGTGGGCGATAACCCCGGCCAGTTGCGCGCTCATGGTCACCAGGAAGGCTTCTTCGCCTTCGTCGAACTGGCGACGCTCTTTTTGCTGGATGACCAACACGCCGACAACACGGCGGTGGTGAATGATCGGTGCGCCAAGGAACGAGGCGTAGCGCTCTTCACCGGTTTCGGCAAAGTAGCGATAACGCGGGTGATCGGCCGCGTTCTCGAGGTTCAGGGGTTCTTCACGCGTCCCCACCAGGCCCACCAGACCTTCATTGGGCGCCATGCTGACCTTGCCGATGGAGCGCTTGTTCAAGCCCTCCGTGGCCATCAGCACAAAACGGTTGGTCTCGGGGTCCAGCAGGTAAACCGAGCAGACCTGGCTGCCCATGGCTTCCTTGACGCGCAACACAATAATCCCCAACGCCGCCTTGAGATCCTTGGCGGAGTTAACTTCCTGGACGATCTTGCGCAGCGTATTGAGCATGGCTCGGGGTCGAACTCCGTCGTCAGTCGCGCGCTAAAAGGCGCGGGGCAAGCTCTTTGAGAGCGCGACGATAAACCTCGCGCTTGAATGTCACCACCTGGCCCAACGGATACCAATAGCTGACCCAGCGCCAGCCATCGAACTCCGGTTTACCGGTCAAATCCATCCGCACCCGCTGCTCGTTGGAGATCAGGCGCAAAAGAAACCATTTCTGCTTCTGGCCGATGCACAGCGGTTGGCTGTGGGTACGCACCAGGCGTTGCGGCAAACGATAGCGCAACCAGCCACGAGTACAGGCCAGAATTTGCACATCTTCGCGCTCAAGGCCGACTTCTTCGTTCAACTCACGGTACAAGGCGTCTTCAGGGGTTTCGTCGGGGTTGATTCCACCTTGAGGAAACTGCCAGGCATCTTGGTTGATTCGGCGAGCCCATAGCACCTGTCCGGCATCATTCGTCAGAATAATGCCGACATTAGGACGGAAACCATCGGGGTCGATCACGGCAACAACCTCGCAAACGCATGTCGCCGCATTGTTCCACAAAGGTTGTTCCAGCGGCAACGAGGCTTCTTACCTTATGTGCACTCTTGTGAAAAGACCGTATTCTGGACGCCTTTTTACAGACTTTTCAGCGAGTAACTGCAATGCGCCTGGCTTTATTCGACTTGGACAATACCCTTCTGGGCGGTGACAGCGATCACGCCTGGGGCGATTACCTGTGTGAACGCGGGATTCTCGACGCGGTAGCCTACAAGGCCCGCAACGACGAGTTCTACCAGGACTACCTGGCCGGCCGGCTGGATAACGCCGCCTACTTGAACTTCTGCCTGGAAATCCTCGGCCGCACCGAGATGGCCCAGCTGGACGCGTGGCACAACGACTACATGCGCGACTGCATCGAGCCCATCATGCTTCCCAAGGCCGTTGAACTGCTGGCCAAGCACCGCGCCGCCGGTGACAAGCTGGTGATCATCACCGCCACCAACCGCTTCGTCACCGCGCCAATTGCCGCCCGCCTGGGCGTCGAGACTCTGATCGCCACCGAGTGCGAAATGGTGGATGGCCGTTATACCGGGCGCAGCACCGATGTGCCGTGCTTTCGCGAGGGCAAGGTGACGCGTTTGAACCGCTGGTTGGAAGAAACCGGGCATAGCCTGGAAGACAGCTACTTCTACAGCGATTCGATGAATGATTTGCCGTTGCTGGAGCAGGTGACGCACCCGGTGGCAGTGGATCCGGATCCGAATCTTCGTGCTGAGGCCCAGAAACGGGGTTGGCCGGTGATTACGCTGCGCAGCTGACAACGCTATCGCAGGCAAGCCAGCTCCCACATTTTGACCCTGTTCTCATGTTGGAATCCGGTCAAGTGTGGGAGCTGGCTTGCCTGCGATGAAGCCAACGCGGTGGCGGCGTTACCACGCAGAGCGTGGGAACGATCACCCTTATACCGGCTTGGCGCCCATGAGCCCTGCAATCGCCACAAACCCCACCAGGCTGACCACCGCCAGCACCAGGGTGAAATTCAGGCTCCCGCCCTCGCCCTTGCGCAGCCGATTGAGCCGCGCCACCAGCCAGAACCAGGCCAGCGCCGCCACGGTGTAGAGGATGCTGGAGCCCAAAATCCAGGTTTGCCCCAGCGGCCAGCCGAGCAGGTGCACCAGCCACCAGCCGGTGAACGGCATGCTCACCAGGCAAATCCCCATCAGCAGCCATACAAATGCCCAGGGGCGCTGCATGGTCGCGGCCGGGCCGGCGCTGCGTTTACGCCACGCCAATACCGCCAGGCCCAGGCCGCTGAGCAGCAGCAATACGGTGGCGGTGATGTGGATCACCTTGAGGGTGGTCAGCGTTTCCATGGTCTCTATTCCTTATAGGCCGCTCAGTCAGCGTAGTCGCTCAACCGAGGAACAGCTGGTAAGCCGGGTTTTCGCTTTCATCCCAGTACGGGTAACCGATTTGCGCCAAGGCCGCGGGAACCAGGTGACGCTCGTCCGCCGGTACCTGCAAGCCCGCCACCACTCGGCCGTCAGCCGCGCCGTGGTTGCGGTAGTGGAACATCGAGATATTCCAGCGCCCGCCGAGTTTGTTGAGGAAGTTGAACAACGCCCCCGGCCGCTCCGGGAATTCGAAGCGAAACACCAACTCGTCGCTGACTTTGGCCGCATGCCCACCGACCATATGGCGGATGTGCAACTTGGCCAGTTCGTTCTCGGTAAGGTCCAGCACCGGGAAACCCTGGCTGGTCAAACTGGCCACCAAGGCGCTGCGCGGGTCGTTTTCCGGGTGGGTCTGCACACCGACGAAAATGTGCGCTTCGCTGCCGGAGTGGTAGCGGTAATTGAATTCGGTGATCTGGCGCTTGCCCACCGCTTCGCAGAAGGCCTTGAAGCTGCCCGGCCGCTCGGGGATGGTCACCGCGATAATGGCTTCACGGCCTTCACCCAGTTCGGCGCGCTCGGCCACATGGCGCAAACGGTCGAAGTTGACGTTGGCGCCCGAGTCGATGGCGACAAAGGTCTGGCCGCTGACACCGCGGGTCTCGACGTATTTTTTGATCCCGGCCACGCCCAGCGCGCCGGCCGGCTCGGTGATGGAGCGAGTGTCGTCGTAGATGTCCTTGATCGCCGCACAGATTTCATCGGTGCTGACGGTGATCACTTCATCCACATAGTCCTTGCAGATGTCGAAGGTGTGCTGGCCGATCTGCGCCACTGCCACGCCGTCGGCAAAGAGGCCGACGGTCGGCAATACCACGCGCTCGCCCGCCGCCATGGCGGCTTGCAGGCAGTTGGAGTCGTCCGGTTCCACGCCGATGATCTTGATCTCCGGGCGCAGGTATTTCACATACGCCGCAATCCCGGCGATCAGACCGCCGCCGCCCACCGGTACGAAAATCGCGTCCAGCGGCCCTGGGTGCTGGCGCAGGATTTCCATCGCCACGGTGCCCTGCCCGGCAATGGTGTGCGGATCATCGTAGGGGTGGATGTACACGTAGCCTTTTTCGTCGACCAGCTTGAGCGAGTAGGCCAGGGCTTCCGGGAAGGAATCACCGTGCAGCACCACTTTGCCGCCACGGGAGCGCACGCCTTCGACCTTGATCTCCGGGGTGGTCTTGGGCATCACGATGGTGGCCTTGACCCCCAGCACCTTGGCCGCCAGGGCCAGGCCCTGGGCATGGTTGCCGGCCGACGCGGTGACGACGCCGCGCGCACGTTCTTCGGCACTGAGCTGGGTCAGCTTGTTGTAGGCGCCGCGAATCTTGAACGAGAACACCGGCTGCAAGTCTTCGCGCTTGAGCCAAATCTTGTTACCCAGCCGCTCGGAGAGCTGGCGGGCAGTCTGCAAGGGGGTTTCCACGGCGATGTCGTAAACACGCGAGGTGAGGATTTTTTTGACGTAGTGTTCAAGCATCGGCAGGCATCTACTTCACGGGTTGGGCAGGGCCAAGGAGTCTAACCCAGCGTTTGGCCGGGCGACCACACGAATCCCGAGGTTTTGTTGGGTTATACTCGCCGCCCTCGTTAATTCCCCGCCCGTTCCGGAGCCCGCATGACCCAGGATCAACTCAAACAGGCAGTGGCCCAGGCCGCTGTCGATTTAATCCTTCCTAAGCTCGACGACAAGAGCATCGTCGGTGTCGGCACCGGTTCCACCGCCAACTGCTTCATCGACGCACTGGCCCAGCACAAGGGCGCGTTCGACGGCGCCGTGGCCAGTTCCGAAGCCACCGCTGCCCGCCTCAAGGGCCATGGCATTCCGGTGTACGAGCTCAACACCGTGAGCGACCTGGAGTTCTACGTCGACGGCGCCGATGAAAGCGACGAGCACCTGAACCTGATCAAAGGCGGCGGCGCGGCCCTGACCCGCGAGAAGATTGTCGCGGCCGTGGCCAAGACCTTCATTTGCATCGCCGACGCGAGCAAGCTGGTACCCGTGCTGGGCACGTTCCCACTGCCGGTGGAAGTCATCCCAATGGCCCGCAGCCACGTGGCCCGCGAGCTAGTAAAACTGGGCGGCGACCCGGTGTACCGCGAAGGTGTGTTGACCGACAACGGCAACATCATCCTCGACGTGTTCAATATGCAGATCACCAACCCGGTGGAGCTTGAGACGCAGATCAACGCCATTGTGGGCGTGGTCACCAACGGCCTGTTCGCGGCGCGCCCGGCGGATGTATTGCTGCTGGGCACCCCGGAAGGCGTGAAAACCCTCAAGGCCTGACCCTGTGGGAGCCGGGCTTGCCCGCGATGCAGACGACTCGGTGTATCAATGGATACCGAGGCGATGCCATCGCAGGCAAGCCAGCTCCCACATGTGTTAGCGCTCGACTCTAGAGCGATGTAACAAAAACGCTACTTTTCGCAGCACTCCTCGCCAAAACCGTGCGCTCTGTCACGGCATCCTCTGCCACGCCTGGTATCCAATCCGTTACAAATTACAGCCACGCGACCCACGCGTTTAACAATGCGCCAATTCGCAGCCGCCCATGGAATGAGGCGCGCATTGTGCAAAGGGTCTGGGCTTGCACATTCCCATCACCTCAAGGAAGACCTTGTGATAAAGCCTCTAGCCCTCGCCATCAGCGTTGCCGGTGCCCTGCTGTCCACGCATACCCAGGCCTACGATTACGGCCAGCACGCCAACACCACCCTGGAAAAACTGATCAACGACTACCCTGGCCGATATCGAGGCACGGCAAATTTTGCCGGGGCAGCCGACTGGATGCAGAGCCAGATGGGCACGGCCTATAGCTTCAGCCGCCAGGACTTCACCTGGAACAACGGCAGCCGGGCTTCGCAAAACGTGGTGGCCTCTGCCGCTGGTACCAAGGCCCAGTACGTGGTGATTGGCGCGCACTTCGACACTTACTTCGGCCGCCCGACCCTGCAAGGCCTGGATGACAACGGTTCCGGCGCCAGCGTGTTGACCGAGGTGGCGAAGAACCTCGGCGGCCTGTCACTGGAAAATGGCCTGCAAATCGTTGGCTTCGGCGCCGAAGAAGAAGGCCTGCGCGGCTCCCGTGCCTTTGTCGACTCACTCAGCGCCAGCCAGCGCGCCAACATGCTCGCGATGATCAACCTCGACAGCCTGATCACCGGCGACATGATGTACGCCCACGCCGGCCAGAACAGCACCGCCAACCCGGCCTTGGCCTCCTTGCGCGAGCACACCTTCCAGATCGCCAGGGAATTGAACATCCCCTTGTTCAGCAACCCCGGCCTCGACCCGCAGTACCCAAAGGGCACCGGCTGCTGCAGCGATGGTGAAGCGTTCGAACCGCTGAATATCCCGATCCTTTATATAGAGGCCACCAACTGGGAACTGGGCGACCTGGACGGCTACACCCAGACCGACAACCCGAAAATCCCCGGCGGCTCGACTTGGCACGACCCGAACGAAGACAACAAAGCCGTGCTGACCGATGCGTTCGGCCAGGCGCGCATCGACCAGCGCCTGCGTGACTATTCACGCCTGCTCAGCCGCCTGGTGCTGGAACTGACCAACGCCGACCTGATGGCCTCGACCGCTTCTGGCGGCGCCGTTGCGCGCAATATGCAAGACAACCTGCAGCGCCAGCATCAGGCGCTGGTGCGCCTGCATGATCGCCGCTGGCTGACCCTGCAAGCGGCCAGCCGCGAGGTCGCAAGCTTTGATGGCGAGATCGGTGTGGATGGCGAATACAACCCGGACAGCGGCTTCGACACGGCCCCCAACCCCGAAGCCCGGCGCGTGGGCCTGCATGCCCTCGGTGACTACCAACTGACTTCAAGCCTGAATATCGGCGCCAGCCTCAGCTACCTCAATGGGCGCGACAAATTGGAACATCGCGGCAAGCTCGACAGCGACACCTGGCAGGCAGCCGTCTATGCGCTGCTCAACGATGGCGGGCCACGCTGGCTGGCCGGTGACCTGAGCGTGGGCCACACGCGCTTCGACTCCAAGCGCAACCTGGTCATCCAGGCCAATGGCGGGCCGATCCTGCTCAACCAGCAACTGACAGGCGACACCGATGCCTTGGCATTGGGCGCACGGGTGCTGGGTGGCTATGACTTTGAGTTTGGCGCGATCAAGAGCGGGCCGTTCGCCGGCCTGGACTACAGCCATTACCGCATCGACAAGTTCCATGAAAAGCAGAACCTGCGCACGGCCCTGGAGTACGAAGAGCAGTCTTTCGACTCCCTGGAAGCCAGCCTCGGCTGGCGCGTGCGCGGTGCTGTTGCCCTGCCCTATGGCCTGAACCTGATGCCCTACGGCGACATCGCCTGGGTCAAGGAATTGGCCGACGGCCGCCTGGACGACCTGCAACTCACCGCACGCGCCGATGGCCAGGCCCGCACCGCCAGGCTGGGCTCAGTGGATAAAAGCTTCGCTCGCGCACAACTCGGCAGCCAACTGGCGATCACCCCACAGTTGGGCGTGTTTGCCGAGGTCAATGGCCGCCTAGGGCATGCTGAAGGCAGCCAGACCGGTTATTCGCTGGGCGTGCAATGGATGTTCTGATCAGGGTTTCTTGAACACGTAAAACAGGTTGGGCTCGCTGACCATGTACAGCGTGCCGTCGTCATCCATGGCGATCCCTTCGGCCTGGGGCACGCGCTTGCTCAGCCCATGGCGCCCTTTAAGCAACGACAGACTGCTTAGAGGGCGACCATCAATATCCAGCTCCAAGACCAGGAACGACTCATCCGACAGCGCCAACAGATGGCCACTGCGCTCGTCGTATTGCAGGCTCGACAGGTCGCGCACAAACAGCCCGGCATCGCGCTTGGGGTTGTTGATCACATGTACCGAATAGGTTTTTTCCGGCTTGAAATGGGGAAACCCGTGCACCTCATAGATCAGCATGGGGTCGCGTTCCTTGGCCACGAACAAGCGCTTGCCCACCGAGTCGTAGGCCAACCCTTCAAAGCCCTTGTTGCCGCCAACGTGCACGCCCAGGGTCATTTGCTCCGCATCGGCGGCGTCGAGGAACTTGGTGTCATCGTCCACATGCACTTTGATCAAGCGCTGCTGGCGCTCATCGCTGATGACGTAAATGTTGTCGCTGATAAATTCCACCGCTTCGGCATCGCCAAAGCCCACCAACGGAATGCGCCGCAGGATCTTGCCCTCCAGCGACAACTCGACCAGTTCGGCGTTTTTATTGGTGACGGTAAACAGGCTTTTGCGCACGGGGTCGTAGGTCAGGGCCGAGACATCGTCGTCGAGCCCTTCGATCACCTGGCCTTCGAGGGTGACACGGTAGTCCGCCAGGCCAATGGCGCGCTCATCCGCAGGCTGGTACCACACCTGCCAGTTGAACCAGGCGCGTTCGAACAGACGGAACTGCTGTGCCACCAGCCCGGCAGCGACCAAGGCGAGCAACAGCAGGATAAAAACAGCAGGTTTGGGGCGGGCAAGTCGACGCATCGGGGCGGGCTCAGAGAAAAAACTGGCGAATAGATATCAAGGTCACCTGAATTTAAACTTAAACGCACCGGACTGCCTGGCGAATGCCGTTTATAAAGAAAACTCTGACGTAATTCGTCAGTTATTTCTGCTTTTCAAAGCGATAGAACAGGTTTGGCTCACTGACCATGTACAGATTGCCGCTCTCGTCCATGGTCACGCCTTCGGCACGTGGGATCGTGTCTTTCAGGCCATTGAAGCCGCCAAGCAAGGTCATGAAGCTGACTTGCTCGCCCGTTTCATCCAGTTCCAGCAGCAGGTGGGAATCGGCCGACAGCACCAGCAAATGCCCGGTACGTGGGTCGATGGACAGGGCCGACAGGTTGCGCACATCCAGTTCGGTGCTGGCCAGTTTTTGCTTGTCGCCGGTCAGCGTATTGCCATCGCTTTTCCAGGTAAACAAGGCCGGCGGACGCTCTTCGCCCAGCACCAGCTGCTGGTTGCGCTTGTCCCATGTGACGGCTTCAAAGGCTTTGTTCTGATCTTTGGACGGGCCCAGGTCATGGCTGGGGAAATCGGCCTTGTTCAGCGCCGTAGTGCCGGCGTCGACCTTGACCACGGTCAGGCTGTGATCGCGTTCATCGACCACCGCCATCAAGCCGTTTTCCATCACCGCCACGCCTTCCGGATTGTTCCAACCGTTGAGCGGCATTTTGCGCAACACATCGCCTTGCAGGCTCAACTCGACCAGGAAGGGGTTCTTGCCCATCACCGAAAACAGGGTTTTGGTCTGAGGATTGTAGGACAGGTCCGAAGCCTCATCCTTCTCCATACCGGGCAGCAACTTGGCGTCGATCACCGCGTGATAGTCGGGCAGCCACACACTCTCCCGGCGCTCAGCCGAACTCTCGAAACGCTCCAGCACCCACAGCAGACCGCGATCGTCCCAGTGCATGGCCCAGGCCACGCCATACAAAATGGCACCGGCCAAGAACACCCAGGAATACCAGCGCATGGACAAGCGGGAGCGGAGCGAGGTTTTCGAAGTGGGCAGAGGCACGACCATTGAGCGCTTTTCCGGAAAGTCAGCTTTAGGGGATAGCACAGGATTCAAGGACCCGCGCGCAAGAGCAGGGAATTATCCGGATGGCGTGTGAAAAAAATGCAAAACGCCGGATCCTGCAGATGTACACAAACAACTGTGGGAGCGGGCTT